>JAFSTZ010000249.1 GCA_017445525.1 Eubacterium sp. | reverse complement strand
TCTGCATCCAATTCCCTGTAGTTACCTTCATGTAAATCGCCAATATCTATCGATACAAAACGGATCCTTCTTAGGCTCGTTACCTTATATCCGAAGTACTCACACATCCTGCGTATCTGACGATTCAATCCCTGAGTCAGGATGATGTTAAATCGTTTGCCGTCCCTGTTGATGATCCTGCATGGTTTAGTCATAGTATCAAGTATGGGAACTCCCTGCTCCATTGTAGCTGCTACACTATCCGACATAGCTTTGTCGGTCTGAACCTCTTACTCTTTTTCATGATCATTTCTGCCGCGCATAAGCTCATCGGCAAGGATACCGTCATTTGTCAGGATCAATAGTCCTGATGAATCTTTATCGAGCCGACCTATCGGGAACAAACTTTCCGGATAATCGAGGACGTCTGTCAGATTCGGATGTTCTTTGTCCGATGTTGTACAGATAACACCTACCGGTTTGTAGTAAGCGATAACTCTGGTCTTAAAATCATCATCAATCTGTACATCATCAACGTAAACGACATCATGCCCGTCAACCTGATCACCGGTTACGGCAACCCTGTCATTTATCTTTACTCTTCCGTCTGCTATCCACCTGTCAGCTTCTCTTCTGGAGCACACTCCGTGCTGACTTAAATATCTGTTTATCCTAATCATATAACCGGGTAATAATCCGTTCCTAAACCGTGATAATCATACATCAATAATTATTGTTGTTCTGTTTCTTCAGAATCATTCTCTACCTCAACAGCAGATCCTGATGATGCCGACTGTATCTCTCTGTCCATCCTCTGATAAAGCTGCCTGAAAGTCGGATCTCCTGCGATCGCGTCATCAAGCGACTTTTGCACCTCATCAACCAACTCCTTAAAGCCTTCGTTCTCATCAGCTGTTTCGATAAACGATTCCTGAACCTCATCCAAAGCACTCAGATAAATGATATACTTGCCATCAGAGGTTGTTGTTACATAAAAGGCTGTAAGACTCGGGGCAAGCGTGTCTATATTTTTCAACTTCATATCATACTTCGCATAGACTCTGTAGCCGTTTTTCTCTGCATTCTCTATGACATAACAGTTTATATTTCTATAATCCTCAACGTATGCCGCCATCGCACTGAACTTTGTTTTGTCTATCTGAGTAACATCACTTACTATAGATTCAAAGGACTCCATGTCAACAGTTTTTTTTGCAGTAAAATACTCTGCAATCAGATTATTGATCTCGGGATTTTCATTTAACAGGAGTTCCGCATCGGAAGCATTGTTAGTTGACTTGCCTCCGGGGATCAGAGTAAGGATAAAAAAGCCTAAAAGTAATGTTGCAACTGATATAATAATAACCAGTTTTTTATATTGCATTTTCATATCAAAAAAGTCCTCCAACTTTATAAACAAAATAATGTAAAAGAAACGATAAATACAATATAATAATTATTGTTTCTTTCACGCACCTGGGGGGATTCGAACCCCCGACCTTTGGCTCCGGAGGCCAACGCTCTATCCAGCTGAGCTACAGGAGCAATCGAGTGCCATGTGCGGGCGTGTGCATAAGCAAGGAAACACTGACAGAATCAGTGTTTCCCGGGTTAATCATATCCAGTTTGAAAGCGACGCATATCCAGCCTTATCATACTGAATATAAATCGACAATAGCGAATTAATAATAAAATCTTTTCTCTTCCCGATTGTAATAATATACTTTATCGGACAGCACATCCTCGTTGACCACATGATCCCGGTTCACCTCGTATATGATATGGTTGATATCATCAGTGTTCTCAACACTGCTCTCCGGTAACACCAGAACCTCATGTATACTGCTCGGTATGATATAAAAACTCTCACCAAGTTTATCACCGAGCTCTGTCATCGCATCTTCATACAGGATAGTCGTTGCGCCATATACCATCCTGTCATTTGATACAAGGATCATCGGGAACTCATCTCCCAAATCATCATCCGGCTTGCATCCCAGAAACGAAGTTATAACCTGATACATCGGTTCAATCTTCGCCGGAAGGATACGCGGTGTATTAACAAGTGCATGACTCATCAAGTCTTTAATCTCCACTCCCCAGCCCTGCATGATCTCCCTGGTGATCTTCATCGATCTGACACCATCATCGTCGATATCCACACATAACGTGAACATGATCGCAAGATCAAGGAATGGAACATATGTAACATTTGAAAGATATTTTTTATTCTTTTTCGCTGAAATTAATCTGAATATGACCCTGTCTTTACAACTGTCCCAGCTGAAGATACTGCTTATATCAATATCCTTTTTACCATTTGCCGAGCAGTTGATACTGACAACCTCATCTGCCGTTTCTTCTATGGTAAGTTTCTTCCTCTGGTATCTGTTATATAAATCATCCACATAAATAACAGACGACAGCTGCATCTCACCATAGCTGATGATGATACCGCATTTTTCGGTATCGTTGTTCTTGACGCATACATCACAAGTTACAGTTGCCCCCGATAACTCTGATCTGGTCTTCAACTGCTCTGCGACCTGCACCATAAAATCGTATTTTGACATGTATACTCCTCTCCTACCGCCAAAATACATTTATACCGTTTCCTATAATAACAGATTCATTGATAAAAATCAAGTACCATTTACAGATTTTCTCGTGAAATATCCTCGCCGTCCTGCCATATCCTCTCAAGATCGTAGAACAGCCTGTCATCCCTTGAAAAAATATGCACGATCACGTCTCCGTAATCCATCAAAATCCATGTTGAGTTTTTGTTTCCCTCTATCCTCTTTGAGGCAAAGCCTGCCTCTGTCATACGTTCTTCTACCTGTTCAAGCATCGCTCTTATCTGATTCGGATTATCACCGTTTGCTATTATCAGATAATCAGCGATAACTGAAATCTCATCTATACGCAATATCCTGATGTCCTCACCCAGCTTTTCATCCAGGGCATCATACGCAGTTTTTGCCATTTTTACGGAAGTATCACTCATATTTACCTCGCATTCCATGATCATGTCGTCGGGATAACTTGAACAACTTATGATTTGACGACATAATAATTTAATGTTGCCAAAGAAGCTTCGTCTATCACTTTTCCGGTTTGTTTTAAATAATCGATAGTATTTTCTATAACATTTACTAACGTACCGTCAAGGTCATTCTTCACACTTTTTCTCAGTTCATCAAGAGGTGTTTTTGCCTCTGGGATAACTCTGCCCGGCTCTATATAATCAGCGATATAAATGATCTTTTCAAGAGTCGACATGCCCGGTTTTCCAACGGTATGAAGCCTAATCGCCGACAGTATCTCTTCATCCTTTACACCATATCGATGCTCCGCCAGATAAGCTCCGAGTTTTCCATGAATAAGTGAAGGATTTTCGCGCTCGGTCAGTGTCAGCCCGATACCGTATTTATCACATAACCGTATCTGCTCGGAATCGGTATAATACTTTGCACAATCATGCAAAAGACCGGCAAGTCTCGCTCTCGCGGGCATATCCTTACTGCCGTCATCGTAGATCTTTCCAAGCTTTTCGGCCGTATCCGCGACTCCCAGTGTATGGATAAATCTTTTCGGCCTCAATGTCGATCTGAGACACTTTATAAGTGTATCCTCATCAGGAGTATCGATAAACTTAAGTTCCTCCAGACCAAACAGTCCATGCAATCTTATATATAACCATATCCGTTTGTTTAAAAACTCGGGTTTATTTATATAAATATTATTGCCCGGATCTGATTTTGAATTGATCAGTTTTATCTCATCTCTGATACTTGAAGATGAAACACCTGAAAGCTTATTTTTTAGTTTTATCGGTAAAAAAAATCCGGGAAACTCTCTGCTTCTTTTCTTACACAGCTTTTTCAGTTCTTTATAAGACATGTCTGATCTCGGAGCGCTGAGTATGGTGGCAAACTCCGAGATAACCTCCGGTTTGATCCACGTAGGAAATGCTTCCAGCGAGTCTCCGCCTATGATAAAATACAGCTTATCATCCGGATACATATCTTTCAGGGATAGTATAGTCTGATATGTATAGCTGACCCCGCCTTTTTCCACCTCAAAATCAGAATACTTTACCCTGTTATCCCCGATACTTTCTATCATGAGTTTGCACATCCTGATGCGATGGTCGGTGCTTTCGTACTCTTTGTTTGATTTATGCGGCGGTTTTGCCGTAGGCATGATATAAACGGTATCGAGATCGTACTGTTCAAGAACAGCCTTTATGATAGCCTTATGTGCCTTGTGCGGAGGATTGAAGCTGCCGCCGAAGATACCAATATTTGACATGGAAACCTCCAAGCATATTATTTATAGTATTCAAACTGCCATCCGTATATCTTGACAGTGTCGCCTTCCTCTATGCCAAGAGATATCAGCTCGTCTATGATCCCGTTTTCCTTCATGAACTTCTGGAAAAATACAAAGCCCTTTTCGGAATCAAGATTGGTATAACCGAGCATCCTCTCGATACGGGGTCCCTCTACAAGATATGTGTTTTCCTCTTCATCCGACACGGATACAGTATAAGGCTCGTCAGAAAAATCAGGAAGATCGATCTCGTATTCACGTTCAAAGGTTACGGGTTCGATCGGTGTCTCATCAAGAAGCTTTCTGATCTTGTATAAAAGCTCTCTTACACCTTCTCCTGTGGCTGCAGATATCGGACAGACTTCAACACCTTTACTGTCAAACTCTGCTCTTAACAGAGTTATGATATCATCACGTTCCTCAGGAGAAACACAGTCAAGTTTGTTGGCAGCGATGATCTGAGGTCTCTTGGCAAGTTCCTCATCATAGTCACTCAACTCCCTGTTGATGGTATTTATATCTACGATGGGATCCCTGCCCTCTACGGAAGCTGCATCTACAACATGAACTATAACTCTGGTTCGCTCTATATGTCTCAGAAAATCATGTCCCAACCCGACTCCGTCAGCCGCGCCCTCGATAAGACCGGGGATATCAGCCATGACAAATCCATTGGCACCTTCGATATCAACAACTCCGAGATTCGGATTCAGTGTTGTAAAGTGATAGTCGGCGATCTTTGGCTTTGCTGCGGATACTCTGGACAAAAGTGTCGACTTGCCGACATTAGGAAAGCCGACCAGACCGACATCAGCGATCACTTTCAGTTCAAGGATAACCGTAAGCTCTATACCGGGTTTACCGGGCTGAGCATATTTCGGAGCCTGCATGGTCGGCGTGGCATAGTTCATATTGCCTTTGCCGCCTCGACCGCCCTTGAGTATCACCTCACGGGTATTTTCATAAGACATATCGGTGATGACCTGCCCTGTAGTAGCCTCACGAACTATGGTTCCCGGTGGCACCTTGACAACCAGATCATCTCCGTCGGCACCATGACAACGTCTCTTTCCGCCC
>JAFSTZ010000248.1 GCA_017445525.1 Eubacterium sp. | reverse complement strand
TTTATCTCGACGTTGCCGGCGGCTGAGTCTGCTTTTATCGCTGTGACACTGTTGGGGTCAAACTCTTCAGTCAGATCATATGGTTCCGTGTGTCCTGAAACCATGCCGAAAGGCCAGAAGATCAGACGGTTTATCCCCAGTGCAGCACTTGTTGCGACGCCTATCCCGCCTCCGATGAAAACAACCAGAAGCACGATGGCCCATACGGGAAATCCTTTTTTGGGTTCATATGACCAGGCTTGCGGACCGCTCTGTGTATTGGGGGTCATACCGGCTGCGTTAGCCCTTTTGATCGCCTTACTCAGAGACTTCATTCTTTCCTTTGTGCTTGATCCGTATATTATGAAAAATACTCCGATCGCTACGCACAGCAGTATTCCGGGACCGAAAAGATCGTGGAGTACTCCCGGCATCAGATCACTGAGTGCAGATACTGCCGGACCAAGGATACAGAAACCGACACCGATGCCGATCATAAGAGAGGTCGTACCGTCCACACTCTGTCCCGATGACTTGAGCTTTGCCATAGCCGGTTCATCAAGTATCAGAGCCTTGCCCTTAAGCTTTATCCCTCTTTTAAACTGTGATGCTGCCGTGATAAAGCAGACCACAGCAAGAGCTATGCTTAGGAAAAATCCACATGAACTCAGGGCGCTGGCTGCAGCATGTCCTATTATCCGTTCAAATACATCGTCAAATATGGCTGCGAAATAAGGTGCAAGTATGCAGAGTGCAACTCCTGCTCCGATTTTAAATGCGTGGCTTTTTGAAAAGCTTATATAGGTATCAAGCTGCGCAGAGTTCATGGTGATAGGTTCGTAGTTCTTTTGTTTTCCGTCTCTTTCTGATGGATTCGGTCCGTTATAAGGACCGCCGTTTGGCTGGTTATATGCACCATATGAATCGGTGCTGTATCTGGCATTCAGTCTGCTCTCACGCAGGGCTTTATCGATGCCGAGCTCCTCGCCGACCTCATCAAAGTCCCCGAACTCAGAGATGACTGTTGATATGGCTTCCTTTTCATCCATGCCGTCATCGATGAGTCCGTCGTATTTATCCTCCATCATCTGTAAAAGCTCTGATTTGGCTCTGAGCATCTCGGGGGTCTCAGGCACATTTTCAAATACTTTATTCAGATATTCTTTCAGTTCTTCCATGTCAGGCCTCCTCTCTCTCAGTAAGGTTTTCCGATATAAACCTGTCTATGACATCTTTGGTAAGTTCCCACTCGGAGCATTTATCATGGTAGTACTGTCTTCCGTCGTCGGTCACGCTGAAGTAGGTTCTCTTTTTTCCGTTGTCCCCAAGCTCGGAAAATGACCTTATATAACCATTTTTCTCCATGCGTGAAACTGCCGAGTACAGAGTAGTTTCCTTTATAACATACTTGTCCTCTGATATTCTGCGGATATTTTTGGAGATCTCGTATCCGTATGAAGGGCTCTCCAGCAGCAGATACAGGATTATCGTGTCGTTGTACCCGCGTATGACATCACTGCTTATCATAGGCATCTCTTCCTTTCTGAAACGGGGTTTCTTTCATCTATCGTAGTACGTCTGTCGTAGTAACTTGGTTATACTATACCACACATACTACGACAAGTCAAGTATCAATTTAAAAAATATTCACAGTAACTATTTTCCTATGTATTTCAGGCAGAGCATAGTCAGATCATCAAACTGCTCGGCATCCCCGGTGAACTTTTCTATGGCAGAGCGCATCCCGGAAATGATCTCCTTGGGATCGGGATCATCTGTCTGATTGATGGATGACAGCAGCCTGTCAGCTCCGAATTGTTCCTCCGCTTCGTTATTTGCCTCCGGTGCACCATCCGTATATACAAAAAGCTTTGAGCCCGGCTTCAGATCGATCTCGTATTCGGTATACTTCATGCCGGTTCTTCCGCCGAGAACCAGACCGTGTTTATCCTTCAGATATTCAAAGGAGCCGCCGGGATCCTTGATGACAGGGAACTCATGCCCTGCGTTGGCGGCGACAAGCTTTCCGGTGGATATGGTGAGTATTCCGAGCCATACAGTGACAAACAGGCTGTTGGTGTTGTTTCTGCACAGTTCTTCATTGGCATCCGCAAGAGCCTGAGCGGGAGATCTGCTCTTTATTATCTGATTTGCAAGTACGCCCTTGGCGAGCATCATGAACATGGCAGCGGGGATCCCCTTTCCCGATACATCCGCTATAACGATATAGAGATGATCGTCATCGATCAGAAAGAAATCATAAAAATCTCCGCCAACCTCTTTGGCGGGTGTCATGGACGCATACAGATCAAACTCGTCACGCTCGGGGAAGGCGGGAAATTTATTTGGCACCATATCCATCTGAAGAGTAGACGCCAGCTTAAGCTCCGTATCGACCCTGACCGTATGCTCTGTCATCTCTTTCTGCCTGTTTATCAGCTTTTTTCCCTGTAAGGCGATGAGGACACAGCCCGTAGCCACTATGGTTACGAATACGAGATCCACGACATACCCGTAGATCAGGACATTAAAAAGATATTGTTCCTTATCATATGCTATTATGCCATCCTCAAATATTTCATAAAGCCAGGTATAGCTGCCGAGATCTATGACCGTTCCGGCGGGAAGCTCAAGACAGTTAAGATCTATGGCGCCAAAACACGCACCAAGGGCCCTTGCTATCAGGAAAACCAAAAAGGTCGTGCCGGATGTGATAAGCGTATATTTTTCCGAGAAATATCTGCTTGAAAGCACGATGGGGATAACGATTATTATGGTCACGTTGTGTGTATATATGACCTCGATCATGGCTAACGCAAGGATGACTGAGGTCATCAGTAAATGCTTGATCCAGCTCTTTTTATATTTGAAATATATGCTGACCGAGGATGACAGGCAAAGAAGCATGATCGCTGAAAAAAAGGCTATCCTTGTTTCGGTCATTTCGTACATATCGAGTATTTTCAGCTCGGATACAAACCAGAGAGAGGCAAAAAAAAGAGCTGTTACGAACGAGATCATAACCATTGCCCTGTTTGAGGAGAACTCGTTCTCCTGAAGAACATCATTGTTTTTTGTAAGCTCC
>JAFSTZ010000247.1 GCA_017445525.1 Eubacterium sp. | reverse complement strand
TCGATATGGCACAGTATGGGTCAGACTCGCGAGATGTATTTGATGGTCTATCCGATGATGATTTCGAGGGCGGTATATCAGCTGCGGAATACGGTAAGAGATCTGTTCTTCCGGCGGCTTACTATAAGCTTACCGGGAAGACATCAGATGGAAAGGGAGTGTATTCATTTTGTATGTGTCCCGGTGGTTATGTGGTTAACGCATCATCCGAGGAAGGCCATCTGGTAGTAAACGGTATGAGCGATGTTGCCCGTGATTCGGGATATGCAAATGCTGCTATAGTTGTGACGGTAAATCAGGCAGGGGATGTTTTTGCAGGATTGAGATACCAGAGACAGCTTGAACAGGTTATGTATAAGGTCGCAGATGGACAGATACCTGTTCAGCGGTATGCGGAGTTTCGTGATAATAGCAGTTTATCCTTGGATGCGTATAATGAGAGTGATGCTCAAAAAAAGCAGGACTCATTTCGCATGCCGGAGTTGTCCAGTAATCAGCCATCCGTAAAAGGTCGTTGGACTTATGCTGATGTGGCCGGAGCTTTACCGGATGATATCAGGCAGGCAGTGTGTGAGGCTATCGATCAGTTTGGCCGGAAGATACGCGGCTTTGATGCAGACGATACTCGGATCCTCGGGATAGAGTCCAGGACATCTTCACCTGTCAGGATCACTCGTGATGAGGAGAATCTGGAGAGTGTTTCTTTACCGGGGCTCTATCCGTGCGGCGAGGGCGCAGGATATGCCGGCGGGATACTCTCTGCAGCGATGGATGGACTGAGAGTGGCTGAGCGTATAGGTGCGAGTATAGATAGGGCTTGACATAATACGGATAACGTAATAGAATAAGTGTTACTGTGCATGGATAGCCGTGGATAGGAGTTTATATTTATATCTATTAGAATAGTTGTATGAAAAGAGAATAAGAAAATGAGCAGGATAGATTTTAACGATAAAAAAAGGATCGTATTTAAAGTTGGAACATCAACAATAACGCATGAAGAGACAGGTGCGCTTGACCTGGTAAAACTTGAAAAGTTTATAAGGATAGTTTCTGATTTTCACAATCGCGGTAAGGACGTGATGATAGTTTCATCCGGAGCGATAGCGGTAGGAAGGCGTGCGCTTGGGCTTAACGAACGACCGACCGATCAGGCCGTGAAGCAGGCTTGTGCTGCCGTGGGACAGATCAGACTGATGACGGTGTATCAGAAGATCTTTTCCGAGTACAATCAGAAGACCGCACAGGTGCTGATGACGAAGGTTACCATAGCTGACGACACATCAAGACACAACGCTCAGAACACCTTCAGGGAGCTGCTGAAGATGGGCGTGATCCCGATAGTCAATGAGAACGATACCGTGGCTACGGATGAGTTCACGTTATCCGATAATGATTATCTATCAGCGATAGTAGCAGCTATATCGGGAGCTGACCTGGTCGTTCTGTTAAGTGACATAGACGGGCTGTATTCTGATGATCCAAGGTTGAATCCTGATGCAGTTCGGATCCCCAAAGTTGAAGCGATAACTGATGAGATGCTCGAGATGGCGAAGGGACCGCAGACTGATCTTGGAACCGGCGGCATGATATCGAAGCTTGAGGCTGCCGGCATAGCAAATGACGCGGGAGCCGATATGCTGATCATCAACGGTGCAGATATGGATAACATCGAAAGAGCGTTTAACGGTGAGGATATAGGGACGTTATTTACAGCGCATAAAACGAAGCATTTTCATCTGAAGAACTATCTGGACACACCCAGGTTATGATATCTGAAGGAGTATTGTTTTATATAAATATGCCGGAGGCATTTATGTATACACTGATTTGATCGGTGTATACTTATGAAGAATGATCGGATAATTTATGGAAAAAAAAGAGATAAGAAAACTGATGATAAGTCGACGGGATGCGATCAGTGAGAACGAGAGATATGAGTTCTCCGATCGCATCGCTGAGCGGCTTTTTTCTATAACTGAGTATATAAATGCAACGACCGTTCTGTCTTATGCTTCTTTCGGATCAGAAGTTATCACTGATAAGATCAACAGAAGGATAATCGAGGATGGAAAGAAGCTTTATCTGCCAAAGGTTTATATGAAAGAACATCGGATGAGATTTATCCGGGTTGAGGATATGGATACGGATATGGCTCCCGGCGCTATGGGTATCAGAGAACCGATAGAAGATGAAGACAAAACACTTTTCATGATGAGTAAGTGGAATGTCGGTTTCGATCCTGAATGCCGGGATGTGTCTGACAGAGTGGATATACCTTGTAAAAACGTGAGATCGTATAAGGAAACCCCTGATGAAATACTTGTCATCATGCCTTGCGTTGCGTTTGATGGATCAGGAAATCGTCTTGGATACGGCGGAGGATTTTATGACAGGTTTTTATCCGATTTCCCCGACCTGATCTCAAACACCATACTTCTTGCATATGAGGCTCAGCGAGCTGAGCATATACCTACAGAACCCTGTGATATCAAACCAAAACTTTTTTTGACAGAACGGGGCATCTTGTGATATAATACTTGTTCGTGACGTGTGCTGTGTTAAGGAAATACAGATTTGTGGACTGCAACATAGTATCGTTATCGGA
>JAFSTZ010000246.1 GCA_017445525.1 Eubacterium sp. | reverse complement strand
CCTTCTCTTAAATAAAACAAAGTTTGAGCTTGGCGACAGTGCCTATAACGCGCTTTCCGATGAGGAGAAGAAGGAACATGCAGATATCCTGACCATCCTTATTCAGGCGAACTGTCAGGCGACTCTGGCTATGGAAAAGCTGAACACAAGGGCGACTGACGCATCAGATGATACATGGGTAGACAGATTTACTGAAACTACTCTTGATGATCTTACACAGAGAGTTATGGATGAGAAGCCGGGGTTGAAATCCAAAACAGATGTAATGAGAGAGCTAGATAAGCAATATCAGGATACAGCGCAAAAGATACTCGCTATGTGGGAAGGCTTTTCCGAGGAGACAGGGTCTGTTGATGAGAAGATGGAAGAGCTTGGTGATACACTGGCGAACGTCAATGATTTTTCGGATGTTGACCCTGAGAAAATGACTGATGATGAGAGAGAGGAGTTAAATGATACTACTCTTGAACTTACAAAGCAGGCATACAACGCCCGTACAGCGGTAGTTTGCGCATATATGGATTCGGTAACATATGAGGGTGATACCCTTACGGAGTTTTTTGGAAAGGATTATTCTGAGGTATCATCTGCTAATGGCATAAGAGATCTCTATCCCATAGTTGATTCACTCTCTGAGGGTCAGATCGCGGGACTTGATTTTCTCTCGATATCAGATATGTTTTCCATGGCGATCTCGGATGCGGATGCATATAAAGATCTGGAAAAAGATACGGAGGATACTGAGATCGCATCAATATACGAGGGTATAGACAGGGAGATATACAAAGAGGGAGGAGTTGCCCTCACTACAGATGCCGTCAGATCGGATTCGACATCGACAGATCCGGAGCCTGAGAACTATAAGCTCGGGACACTTCCGATCGTTCTCTGGTCAGTGACCGCAGGATGTGCCATAGCATCGGTTGCGTCACATGCCGTGCATATGCATTATGCAAACCAGCTGACCGCATTAAGAGGCGCCGAGAGTGCACTCGAGGATATTTCAAGTGCATTGACGTTATTGAGAAGAACAAATGAAACTGCGGTTAAAAGCTTAGAATCGCTTACCCAAAACCTTATGTCAAAGCTGCAACCTGCACATATGATGGATCAGGTAGCAGGTGTCTCGCTGACAAATGTAGCTCCCTCAAAGCTGACAGGAGAGGCGAGAACTTTATTTTATAAATTCTTGCAGCAAAGAGGCATTGTAGCTGAGAATAATGAAATCATAGCCGGATTAGAGGCGAATTTAAGAAACACACAGGCAACTGCAGAGGATCTATCTTCAAAAGCAGAAGCTTTAACAAAAAACTCGGCAATAGCCAGATATCTCTCGATCGGTATGGCAGTCTTAGCCGTGATACTGACAACTGTATCTGCGGTCATGACCGTACTTGATGTACAGAAGTTTTATGACACTGAGTATGTACCGATACCGAGGATCATGGCAGACAGGGTAAAGGTCGATTCATATGATAAAGGCGGCAATCCGATCGCAAGGGAAGACCGGTTAGCCTACTACAGGGTCATCAAGTGCAACCGTACCGAGGGGGATTCGGATATAACAAAGAAAAACTACGAGATAATGAAGGATTCGGCTGACTTAAAGGGCGATATTGGCCGTCAGTGGCTCGCTCTTTACGGTATCAAATTCGAGCAGGGGAAGCCGATCCTTGCGGATTCCTTAAAGTACGTAATATCGCAGGATGGCGTGCCTGACGGATACTCGACCGGTATACATGAGTTTGGTTCCGTGGCTGCTTGTGATCTAAACAAAAAGATATATGTGTTCGCGGATGATCCGCCGGGCATCAGAGTATTCTTTAAGACCGAGGATAAGACGGTTCGTCAGATCCAGGAAACGGGATCTATGTTTTCACCGGGATCCATGGCGTTCGGTGCAGGTATCGGTATGATAGTCGGAGGTCTTTTAGTCGGACTTATCATGAGGAGGCGGAGAACCGCTATAAAGGTATCCTGATAAAAGTTTGCACAGACAGGGGGACAGATATCTGTCCCCTTTTTGTCCCCTTTGATGTGGTATTATCATATTGTGACATAAGTTTGATCTATTCTATTGTTAGGGAGGATCTGTATTATGAGAACAAAATATAAAAGATCAGCTCTCATATTTGCTATAGCTTTGTTTTTACAGAGCACACTTGGTGTGTATGTCGGTATCGGTGTAACAACTGTCACAGCTTCTGCCGCTACCTATGGCAGAGGTATAACAGTGAGCCTTGATGAGCTTAAAAAGGGAGATCTGTTGGAGAGAGGCGTCATCCTGAATGGCAGCACAAAAACGGATAACACGATCTATATCGACGGTGAGCAGGTCTCAGATATTACCACTGAACCGGAGGAGCCTGTTTTCTTTCCTGCTGAGTACGAGATACAGGATCTCCTTGTGACAGACACAGTCAAAAAGGATGACTCTCTGAGCGTATGGTTTGAGAGACAGGACAGTGAAAAGCAGGCTGATAAGGGTTCGGATGACCGGACAGATGAGAAAGCCGGTGCGGAAGCAGATGCAGAGACAGCTGTGGAGACAGAAGAGGCAACTGACGGGGAAGCAGATGAAGAGACTGATACGGAGGTTGCCCCGGAAGAAGCCGGGACCGACCTTCCGGCACTTATTGCAAGTGAAGATAAGGTAAAGCTTGAAAGCCCTGTGACCTTAGAACAGTGTATAGTGATCGACGGCGGACGTACCGTCACCATAGATCTGAACGGTTTTGACATACAGCGTGTGGGAGCAGCTGACAACAGTTCGGACGGGGGTGTCTTTGAGGTACGCGGTTCATCTACACTTATCATAGAGAACACCGGTGATGCTCTGACCGGCATGATAACCGGAGGTCACTCCACCTACGGAGGAGCGGTAAACGTAACAGACGGAAGCAAGCTGGTCATGAATGGCGGTCAGCTTAACCTAAACTACGCCACCTATGGCGGCGCCATCAGCCTGACGGAGGGCTCCAAGGCAACATTTGAGGGAGTGACACTCTCGGGCAACAACAACGATACGACCGCATCATATACTCCCGGCGCAGACAGCCGCGGCGGAGGTATCTATGTCGGAGAAGGCTGCACCTGTGATATCAAAGACTCGACCATAGACTCAAATGCAGCCGCAGAGGGCGGCGCTATCTGCAATTTGGGAACACTTGAGGTTGACGGGTCGATTATCAAAGGAAACCTCGCGACTGCCGGAAATGGTGCGGGGATATCCAACGCGGCAGAGCTGACCGTCAAGAACACCCGCATAGTATCAAACAACGGAGCAGTATGCGGCGGCGGTATTTATAATACAAAAACGATGTATGTGGAAGATTGTACCATATCAGGTAATTCTTCAAGTAAAAACGGAGGAGGGATCAGTGATGAGGCAGCATCATCTGATGCAAAGACAGTATACTCGGGCGACAACACTATCAGTGATAACTCCTCCGGTATTGGAGGTGGTATATATGCCTCCGGTCTTTCAGATGGCAGTGTGATCAAAAAGATCAAGTTTACCGGAAACTGTGCCGATGGTAACGGCGGTGCACTGTATGTGGAAACGGGGATCAATGGTATATCGCTGACGGATATCACGATGGAGTCAAACTATGCGACATCAGACGGCGGTGCCATCTATACATCATCCGATATCTCACTGGATGATTGTATGATCAGGCTAAATGAGTCAAAAGGCAAGGGCGGGGGTATCTTCCTTAACGGCGCCATTCTCACTGTTTCATCCACGAGCATCAGCGAAAATACATCAACAGGCGACGGCGCGGGAGTATGGGTAGGCGGAGCCGCTGACAATTACAGAGTTATCCTCGCAGGCGGACAGACCATCATTTATATGAATAAAAAGGCTGTAGACTCGGGCAGCGAGATCACGGACAGTAACCTGGTGTTTGAGACATTTAAGGAGATCCGTGTCACCGGGGAGTTTAAAGGTGATTCCAAGATAGGAGTTCTCTATACCGACACTTTCAAGAAAAGAACGATAACCAGGGATTATGGCGACCACAATTCAAGACCCATAGATACTTACTTTATGTGTGATTCGCCACAGTATAAGGTAAAGCAGGACGATGACCTTACAGAGGTGCTGATCATCAAAAGAGCACGCCCGTCCGCATCAGGGTATAAGCTCAGGGTCCAGATCATAGTCACGAATGATG
>JAFSTZ010000245.1 GCA_017445525.1 Eubacterium sp. | reverse complement strand
CCCGACAAATTCAAGGCATTTTTTCTCTGTCATATGGCAAAAATTTCAGTTGTTATCCCACCGTAGTTACTCTGTAATAATCTCTCGCAACATATATCCCTTCATCATCCAACTGCCACAACATATATGGCGCAACCGTATCAAAAGTCACCACAAACCATGTCGACTCCGTTCCTCCCTCCACGTAGATAGTTATCTCATTGTTTGCCGAATCCATAAAAATATTGCTCACACTCAGTCTGTAACCTGATGAATCTGTCACATATACATGTTTTTTCAGCTCTGCCTGAGAAACAAGCGACTGTGTCTGATTGACCACACTTTTTGACCAACCGCCGATAGTCAGAGTGACATCATGCGTGGCATTTATCTCAGACACGCGATCCACTATATGGTATCTCCCGGTTGCCGCTACTATATCTAACAACTTCAACTCTATAGAAATGCTTCGGTCTATAGCCGGTTCGCTGGTACCGTCAGCTCTGAAGCCATAGAGATAGATCATATATGTTCCTTCGTATCTGTCTGTGTTCAGATCGATCAGCAGCTTATCATAGTTCCCGGTACGAGCAGGTCTGATAATACGGTTTATACCAACCTCATAAAACTTTTTATCTTGTACACGATATACCCTTGCAACTCTGGCAACATTTACAGTCCAGTAACCGATGTCCGTATTGGTCGGATCGCCGGACGAAGGCACGGAATCATATGCCAATTGCTGTACATAATTCTTGTTGAACCCTACTGAAACGATAGTGTGGTATTTCTCCTGTTCCACATACACCTTTGTGTAATACGATACTACGTTAAGACTTGTTACCGGTGTCGGCGTAGCTGTAGGTGCCACAGTCGGCGCCTGTGTAGTGCCGGGCACGGGTGTCGGAGGAATCAGGCCGGTAGGCGGCGGCGTCACACCGGTCGGTGGCGGAACGACGGTCTCAGTTGGCAGCTCAGTAACATCTGATGTAGGTGTCTTGATCGTGATCTTACATGTAAGCTTTTTTGTTTTGGTCTTCTTTCCGACACGATAGCTTACTTTTGCATATAAATGTGCCGTGATACTTCCGGCTTTTATAGAAGATCGTGATGATACAAGCGCATAGTTCCTCCCGGTCTCTGAGAGTATCAACGCTTCCTTACCGGACTTATCGAGACTCCAGGATGTACCCAAAAGCTTCTTTGCGTTATTCTTTTTTACTTTTATTTTAAACGATCCTCCGGCCCATACAGTCTTGGTAGTTTTTGACAGTACAGGTGCAGATCCGGCCGCACTTGAATGCGTTACCGGGAGCATATATGAATGCATGGAAACAACAAAAGATGAGATCAATAATAACATAAAAAACAACTTATGTTTTCTACGCTTATTACAGCATGATAATGTTGTTAATATCCGCTTATTATCCATATAGTTCTCCCATAACGATACTTCTGATTAAGGCATTTCTCTGAAAAATCAATGTTTTTCAGCATATCTTCGGATAGCCGGTTGATAGTTGTTCACATCTTCACCTGAGTCTGATACCAAAGATATTGCACCCTCTGGTTCCCAATACAAGTATGTTATTGTATACCGCAGGGGACGCCTCGATGTTGCCGCTGCCGAGCGTGATCTCATCAAGCGTCTCACCCGTTATGCCGTCAAGCATCATAAGCTTTGAATCACTTCTTGCATAGCATACGACATCCTTGCCCGACTCATCGGAATTGTAAACGCATACCGGCGATGACCAGGTATAAGGTCCCTTCTGCTCCCAGGCTTTTTTGCCATTTTTCTTTTTCAGAGCGACCATCACTCCGTTGTAAAGAGAATCCGTCTTGCTCACGGTAACATAGATATAATCATCCAAAGTCCTGTGTCCCACTGCAATAGTAGACTGAACTCCGCCGGAGTTACCGTCCACGGAATGACACTCGTACGAGGTTTTCCAGATCACACTTCCGTTCTCGGCGTCTATCTTCCAGCTGGGGATCTCCGCCGTCGACGAGCTGCGCCATCCCAGATGAAACGATGTGGAAACATATAGATACAACTTACCATCCTCAACCGAAAGCACCGGTGTCGAGTTGGAATCATCAAGTATATCCTGAACCCAGACAAGACGCATCCTGTTCAGGTCAAGACACATCAGATGTCCGCCGTTTTCCGCTATAAATAAATACCCTTTATAGATGGCGGCACTGTCCTCCATACCGTACCAGTAATTGCTGTAATTATTTCTCTTGCCCTTGTAACGCCACTTGACTATACGTCCCGGCTTTATCGAAAGCCTGCCGCGTTTTTCATTGTATCTGGTATTCAGCTTTATCAGATACAGGATACCGTTCTCACCCGGCTGTATCAGCGTATCCGTCTCAGCATCCACCAGCGATGAGGAGTCGAAAAAGCTCAGTGATCCTCTCAACGAAAACGGATCTGTCTGACCGAACTCGTACATGATGTGGCAGTCGATAAGGCTTATGATAAATGCTCTGGCGGTACCCGCTGACGAGTTGTATCCCGCACCCACATAAAGTATCGGATAACCCCTCGGATCTATGGCTCCGGCACCCTTAAAAACAAAACCGGTTCTCATGGTATCCCTGGTGGGCTTGCCCGTATTTATATCAGTGAAATAGATGTTCCCATCGAGACTTGCATGTATGGCTTCTACTACGTTATCATCCTG
This sequence comes from Eubacterium sp., assembly GCA_017445525.1. Lineage (GTDB taxonomy): Bacteria > Bacillota > Clostridia > Lachnospirales > Lachnospiraceae > Eubacterium_F. The sequence goes on along the minus strand of JAFSTZ010000245.1, from coordinate 1,949 downwards.
CTTGGCCCAGTCATACATGTTCATATTTTTCTTGGTTTCGGCGGGCCACTTTACGAGGAGAGGCTGACCGGTCCACCCGTTGCCGCTCCAGTACTGACCGCCTATGGTTACGCTTTTGGTACCGATGCTCCACATCTTCCGCATCCTGTATCTTCTCATCAGCGCACTGCCGTAAGACGGCGTATCGCGAAAGTTGTTACCGCGAAATGTAAACACTCCCTCCAAGTCGGTGTAGTCACGACCGAGTCCGAAATCTATGGTTTCCTCTGCTGTGTAATCACGCACGGATGAAAGAGTGGTATCATTCACACGTACGTTGGTATACTCCATCAGACGTGAAGGTCTGGTCTCTCTGGTATGAGTCGGATTAAACTCAGTTATGACGTACGGATCCACAGTCGGCTCCGGGGTGGGTTCTGCCACTTCCTCTTCACCGGCACTCTCCTCATCGCCATCATCCTCACCCTCGGACTCAACCTCCTCTCCACTGTCTTCAACATCTGCTGTCTGAGTCCCGTCCGTCATCTGCGGGGACTTGTCTTTGTTTATCAAAAGTACTATAAATACTCCGACAAGTATGATAAATGACACGAATAATAACGCTACTGCAACGCGCAGTTTTCTGATACGATACTTCTTTTGTTTTGCCATATGATCACTTTCTATGTTTGATAACTATTTATACATTTTACTTATCTTGAACGCCATGACTCTGTCGAGCGGCGCCTGGCACGCACTGAACGCAGGCGACTCAAACAGCACATATACATATGCACTTCCCACGATGATACCCTCGTTCATGGGCGGTAGCTGCAGCGTTGCAACCACACTTCCCTTTGATATGGTTGAGTTTACATCTATGGCAGGCTTATATACAACCAGCTTTGACATAAATCCTCTCTGATTCTTATCCGTCTGGCACGAACGCGATACTATCATCTCACCCTTTTTAGTGAAAGAAATCCCCTGTGTCCTGTCAGGGAGAAGTATCTGTCCGGTCATCTCGAGAGTGGGTGTGCCGGTCTTGTCATTTATACTGTAAATGTATGCGTATCTGGACTTCAGCTCATCGTAAGCACCCGCCCAAAGTCTGTTTTTATAATACGATACATAAGAGATGGTTTCCTTGGTTTCTATAGTTGTTTTGAAGTAATAAACCTCATGATAATCCTCACCGCTCTCCACTGCATCTTCGATGATCGCTCCGGACATACACTGAAGCTTTTTGCCGTAGGCCAGCCAGATATTTACACCATCGCTGGCGATGCCTCCCACATGCCCCTTGTGGGGAAGCAGGATGACGGTCTGCAGATCCTTTCCGGACTTGCTCAAAACATAGATCACTGAGTCATTGGTTTTCTTCAGATCGTATGCACTTATAAGTATATAATTCTTGTACATGGTGATGCTCTGCGGGACCATGGAAGCGGAATTAAATCCGCCTGCATTGGTATTTATAAGTCCCGGAACAGCAAAGCTTTTGGCGTATGCCATCTTCTTTTTAAAGTCCTTATAATTCACACAGGCCGGCGACTTTTTAAACTGCTTTTTAGTCTTGTATAATTTCGGTGTATCCGATGTCGCACTGACCGATGAAAGATTCACTGAAATCTCATCGGACTCACTGACCAAAAGCTGCTCTGCCACAGTCCTCTCGGCGGTCATCTTTATATCATAACTTGATGAATTGTCGAGGTTATGTATGGAGTAAACTTTGAAGTCGATCGGTGTTTCAAAAGTCTCAACCAGAGAAAAATCTCCGCCGTCCTGAGCCATATACAATTTATAATTTGCTGCGGATCTGCCTCCGCCGTAGTTTACACGGATAACACCATCACCTCCCCTGACTGTGAGCGTAGGGAGAGTCGGCGCAGTACCATAGAGAACCTCGGCGGATCCTCCGGACGAGTTGGACTCATCTCCGGCATACGGAACGACCTTTACATAAT
>JAFSTZ010000028.1 GCA_017445525.1 Eubacterium sp. | reverse complement strand
GTGATGGATCAAATCCCAGTGCGTCACGCTGCCGTCGGGCAGGCCGATCTCGCATTCATAGAAATCCATGACGTTGCCGTGACAGGCGGGGTATTTTCTCAGCAATTTGTAATCGGACATGTTAGTTTCCTTCGCTATGCGACTCTCTTATCGATCAGTTTTTAAACGAATGTATCGGCGCGGGGATCTTGCCCTTGCGGTTGATGAAATCATCGCAGGAGAACGTATTCACAGGCATGATCGGTGCCGAACCGAGCAGGCCGCCGAACTCAAGAGTGTCGCCTACCTTTTTCCCTTGTGCCGGGATGATCCTGACAGCGGTTGTTTTTTGATTGATCATACCGATCGCCATCTCGTCAGCACGTATACCTGCTATCGTTGTCGCTTTTGTGTCACCGGGCACGGCTATCATATCAAGTCCTACTGAACAAACGCAGGTCATCGCCTCGAGTTTTTCGATAGTGAGCGCACCGTCATTTACGGCATCTATCATCCCCTGATCTTCACTTACCGGTATAAATGCTCCGCTGAGTCCACCTACTGCGGTGGATGCCATAACACCGCCTTTCTTTACCTGATCGTTCAACATGGCAAGGGCAGCAGTTGTACCGGGAGCACCGGCACGCTCAAGCCCAAGCGACTCAAATATCTCAGCTATACTGTCTCCTATCGCAGGAGTCGGTGCCAGAGAAAGATCGACGATTCCAAAAGGAACGCCAAGTCTTTTTGAAGCCTCGTTGGCAACAAGCTGTCCTACCCTCGTAATCTTAAACGCCGTCTTTTTTATAGTTTCACAAACAACTTCAAACGGTTCACCTTTTACTTGATCAAGAGCAACCTTCACTACACCGGGACCGGAAACGCCGACATTTATCACGGCATCCCCCTCGGTAACTCCATGAAAGGCGCCCGCCATAAAGGGATTGTCATCTGGAGCGTTGCAGAAAACAACCAGCTTTGCGCACCCTATCGACTCATTGTCCGCCGTCTTTTTGGCAGTGTCCAGTATAACTTCGCCCATCAGTCTGACTGCATCCATATCAAGCCCCGTTTTCGTGGAGCCGACATTTATAGAGCTGCAAACAAACTCTGTCTGCGAAAGAGCATCGGGGATAGACTCTATCAAAAGTCTGTCAGCCTTTGTCATCATCTTGGAAACAAGGGCCGAGTATCCACCGAGGAAATTGACACCCACGGTCTTCGCCGCCCTGTCAAGAGTCTTGGCAATCTCTACAAAATCATCCGTCGTTCGACACGCCGCACCTCCAACAAGGGCAATTGGTGTCACTGAGATACGCTTGTTTACAACAGGGATCCCGTACTCCGCAGCGATCTCGTCGCCGGTTTTTACAAGATCCTTTGCCATGGATGTTATCCTGTTATAAATATTATCGCAGACCTTCTTTAAGTCGCTGTCGATACACTCCAGAAGACTGATGCCCATAGTTATGGTACGCACATCAAGGTTCTGCTTTTCTATCATCCGGTTTGTCTCAAATACTTCACTTTGATTTATCATAGGTATTTCCTTCCCTAAATCCTGTTCATACTGTCAAATATCTCCTCACGCTGTATCTTAACAACGCAACCGATGGTATCGCTCAGCTTTTCAACTCCATCGGCCATCTCCTGATAGTTGTCGTCATAAGCCGAAACATCAACTATCATCATCATGTTGAAAAATCCATCAACGATCGTCTGCGAGATATCCAGGATGTTTATCTCCTTCTCCGCCAGATAGGTACACACCTTCGCTATGATTCCCACACTATCCTTACCAACAACCGTTATAACCGCTTTTTTCATCTTTCTCCTCCATTCTATATCTTTTTTATCAATACAAATCCGCTGATCCGTATGCTCTATATGAGCCGTTTCCATCGCATGCTAAGCTGCAGTATCAGCAGGGAACTGATAATGGTTTTCCTGCGAGGGGTCTGTTGCGAACGCCTGCACTTAGCGAGGTCTTTTCGAGCTTAGTGCAGCTGCGTTCGGAAATGGCGCGAGCGTAGCCCCGAGCAAAAACCGTTATCAGTTCCCGGACCTATTCCACCTAGCATGCCACCGGAACAGTCGGCTCATATCTGTTGGCAACGATCAGCTCCGGTTTGTACTGTTTCCAACTCTCGCAACTCTCCATCTCATAACTCACCGTATTATACGCCAACTCAGGAAAGTTGTTATGCTCACTTAAGTGCCCCAGCACAACAGTCTTTAGATCCCTGTGCACTATCTCTTTTATCAGATCCGCCGAGGCAACATTTGACAGATGTCCCTTATCACCTAGGATCCTCATCTTCAGCGAGTACGGATACGGCCCGACCTGCAGCAGGCTTATATCATGATTCGCCTCAAGCAATACTGCATCGCAATCACCGAGAGCACTTATGATACTGTCATCATAAACTCCCATATCCGTCGCTATACCGACCTTTGAATCCGACTTGGAAAGTGTATAACATACCGGATCCACAGCATCATGAGAGATCGAGAACGGATTGATGACATAATCCGAAACAACAAACTCCTCGCCTCCTCTTATACTGTGAAAAAGCTCGGGAGAAATATTGTTCATATTGCATTTTTCCCATATCTTTTCTATGGTGTCTGCAGTAGCATATACCGGCAGTGGATACTTCCTGAGCAAGGCAGCCAGACCGGATATATGATCAGAGTGCTCATGCGTGATAAGTATCCCATCTAAACGGTCAAGAGAGAGACCCTGTAACAAGAGCCCCTCTCTCACCTTCTTTAAGCTGGTTCCGACGTCAACTAAAAAGCCTCTGCCGTCATCACCCGCGTATATGCAATTTCCACTGCTTCCACTCGCAACTGAGTATAGTTGCATCGCTGCCTCCTTAAGAACCGCGCGAGGTAACGTACATCCTCGCGACCCACTTACGCGCGAGGTCTAACGTACACATATACATGCATCCGTGTGCAAGCACCCGATGCATGTATAATGCGTCCATCCTCGCGCTTTATCGCTCACATCTCATTCCTTACCTTGTCAGAGTCTATCGTAATCCTGTTACGTCCATTCTGCTTTGAAGTGTACATAGCCCAGTCAGCTCTGGTGAGAAGATCCATCGGATTCTCACAGGTCTCCGGGTAGCCTGCAACACCGGC
>JAFSTZ010000244.1 GCA_017445525.1 Eubacterium sp. | reverse complement strand
AGCTCTGCCTCGAGAGTGGCCTTGCGGTATGGGCAGACGCCCTCATTTATAGTCGGGATAAATACAACATCAAACTCAAGCCCCTTGGAGCCATGCATGGTCATGAGCTCCACCCCGGGGGCTTTTTCTTTTTCGCGGCTTTCTGCAAGCTTTTTCAGCTCCTCGCCATAGCTCTCGGTGAACTCCAGCCACTCGGCGAGAGAAGTCATGCCGGATGCGGAGTCCTCTATCTCCTCCACTGCCTCCAGCCAGTCGTCGGCCTTCATCCCGCGGTCCAGAGCGCGTTCCTTGAGATAGTCATCGTATCCGATCTGCTTTCTTACATAGTGGATTGCGGTGATCGGTGTCATTTTTCGTAGAGAAATGATATCCTGTTCAAGCTCGCTCAGACGATCGAGCATCCAGTATTGTTTCTGTTTCATATAGTATGAGCGCAGGCTTTTGAAGTCTACCGGATCACTTGTGATGGCTTTTCTGCTGATATATCTTACCGGACGGTTCATCACCTGTATAAACAGCTCGCGTGAGAGTCCGCCTGCTGCCATTTTTATATAGGCTATGATGTCTTTTGCCATAAAGCTTTTGAACATATCCGGCATCCCCTCCTTCATCCTGAAGGGGATCGCATGATCCATCAGTTTGGAGACGATGGTCCTCATCTGGAGGTTGGTCCGAAACAACACGGCAATCCTCTCCGGCGGGATGCCATCGTCCATGTATTTTTTGATGCCCTCGCATATAGCCTCGCCCTCGGCGGACAGATCAGAGTATTCCGCTATGTGCACCGGCTCGTCCTTGCCGTTTTCTGCGACTATATCCTTGCCGTAGCGCTTTTTATTATGCACGATGAGCTTTCCTGCGGCATCCAGTATCTCCTGCGAGCATCTGTAGTTCACACGGAGGGTGATAGTCTTGGCAGACGGATACTGCTCCCTGAAACCCAGCATGATATCCGGTCTCGCGCCTCTGAAGCCATATATGGACTGGTCATCATCGCCCACTATAAATATGTTGTCTTCGGGCTTTGCGAGCATTTTTATGTTCTCAAACTGCAGACGATTTATATCCTGAAACTCATCTATGAGTATGTATCTGAATCGCTTTTGCCAGGAGGCCAGGATATCCTCTCTCTTGCGCAGAAGATCATAGGTATATCCCACCATATCATCGAAGTCGAGAGCCCTGTGCTTCATCAGTCTGCTCTGATATCCTTTAAAAATATTACGGAACACGCCCTCAGGACAGTTAGCGGAGTAGTAGGTATCTATATCTATACCGTCACCCTTGACACGCGAGATCTCTTTCTCAAGACTTTCGAGGAATTCCTGCTTGTCTTCAACTTCAAATCCCGTATCTGTCACCGCTTCGCCTATAAGTCTGTACTTCAGCCTGTCGCTCACGATATCCTTTGCTTCGTAGTGGTAGGCTCTTTTCAGGATCTCGAAAAATACAGAGTGAAAGGTACCGAACCTTACGCCTCTGCAGGTGCCCTCCGTGATGATATCAAACCGCTCCTTCATCTCGATGGCTGCAGCGCGCGAAAAAGTAACCACCAGAATCTCTTCCGGTGGCACTCTGTGTTCCGTGATCAGTGTAGCTACACGGTTTGTTATGACAAATGTTTTACCCGCTCCGGGTCCGGCTAAAACCATCATCGGTCCTTCGCCGTGATGGATGGCCTGGTACTGGGCTTCATTCTCCAAGCTTGTCTATACCTTTCTTTATACGGCTTATCGACTCATCTTTGCCGAGGATCTCCATGATCTCGTAGGCACCTCCCGGGGTCATCTGCTTACCGGATACTGCGGTACGCAGCGGCCAGAGAGCCTGTCCGTTCTTGCACTCGTGACGCTCGACGTAGGCCTTGACGATCGCCTCTATCGAGTCGTGGCTCCATTCGGTGAGTGCTTCCAGTTCCGGAAGCATTTCCTGCAGAGCCTGGAGTGAATTTTCTGTATTAGTCTTCATTTTTTTATGACAATACGTTTCTATAGAGTAGTCAGGCAACTCATCAAAGAAGTCGATCTTCTCCTCTATATCCGTGAAAACTTCGATCCTTGTTTTCACGAGATCGGCGATATACTTTTTATCGATATCCTTGTGGATGACCTTATCGATGACGGGCATAGCGTACTTGTAGTAGGTCTCGTCATCGAGCGCTTTTATGTATTCGCCGTTCATCCAGCGAAGTTTGTTTAAGTCAAACACAGCAGGGGATTTATTTATCCTCTTGTAGTCAAATGCCTTTACGAGCTCATCCAGTGTGAAGATCTCTCTGTCATCCTCAGGTGACCAGCCGAGCAGTGCTACGAAGTTTACGACAGCCTCAGGCAGAAAACCAAGTTCCATCAGATCCTCAAACGAGGATGCTCCGTGGCGCTTTGACAGCTTTTTGTGATCCTCATCCGTGATGGTAGGGCAGTGGATGTATACAGGGATGTCCCAGCCAAATGCCTCGTAGAGTCTGTTGTACTTGGGAGCGGATGAGAGATACTCGTTTCCTCTGACTACGTGTGTTATCCCCATCAGGTGGTCATCTATGACGTTGGCGAAGTTGTAGGTCGGATATCCGTCCGACTTTATCAGGATCATATCGTCAAGATCGGCGTTCGGGGCAGTGATCTTGCCATATATCACGTCATCAAAGCTCGTTTCACCCTCAGTCGGGTTGTTCTGTCTGATGACATAGGGGATGCCGTCTGCGAGATTTTTCTCGATCTCCTCTTTGCTGAGAGAGAGGCAGTGTTTGTCGTACTTGGCAGCCTCTTCACCATTGGCTTTGGCAGCCTCGTGCAGACCCTCAAGTCTCTCCTTGGTACAGAAGCAGTAGTAGGCCTCGCCTTTTTCCACAAGCTGCTTAGCATAATCCATATAAATGCCGGTTTTTACTCTTTCGCTCTGGACATACGGTCCCACTCCGCCGTCCTTGTCAGGCCCCTCATCGTGGACGAGACCGGCTTTTTCCATAGTGCGTCCTATCAGCTCGACAGCGCCTTCCACATACCTTTCCTGATCAGTATCCTCGATGCGGAGCAGAAAGTCTCCACCCTCGTGCTTTGCGATCAGGTACGCATAAAGAGCGGTTCTTAAGTTGCCCACATGCATCTTCCCGGTGGGACTCGGGGCAAATCTTGTTCTTATCTTATCACTCATCTTACTTAAGCTCCTTCCAATCATAGCGTTTCTATCGCATCGAGGTAGGCCTTCAGCGCCTTCACTGTGCCCTCGATGCCTGTCAGATCGCTTCGTATGGCAAGATCATAATTGAGGACGTTGTCCCAGCGCTCTCCGACATGATATTTATAGTAGTTAGCGCGTGTCTTGTCTTTTTTCAGGACGATCTCCGCAGCCTTTTCCTTCGGAAGCATATCTATCTTTATGGCTCTGCTTATGCGGTTGTCTACGGAAGCCGTGATAAATATATTTATCAGGTCATCCCTGTCTCTCAGAATATAGTCTGCGCATCTGCCTACGATGACGCACGGACCGGCATCAGCCACCTTCCTGACCACGTTTGCCTGTGCGAGAAATATCCTGTCATCCAGCGACAGACCGGCATAACCGATATCCTGCACTGAAAAGATATTCATCCCCATGGCTATGGAGTAGAGAAGAGAGTTTGTTGCCTTCTCCTCGGCGTTCTCAAAAGCAGCCTCGGCAAATCCCGATTCCTTGGCGGCGCGGGATATGATCTCGTTGTCATAGAATGGGATATCGTAGATCGTCGCCAGCTCTCTGCCGATCTCCCTGCCTCCGCTTCCGTACTGTCTGTTGATCGTTATAATCTTATTCATCACGTATCCTCCGTTTGTTATATGAGACTGATGGGAACATTCATCAAATCCATGTTTATCGATGATCGTCTGCATAAATATCAGCTATTCCCCAGAAAAGTATCAATACCGTCTGCCATGCCTTTTACCATCTTATCCTGATAGTCCGCATCTTCCATCAGCCGGTCCTCTTCCGGGTTTGACATAAATCCCATCTCCATGATGGTTACCGGAACCGTACACCAGTTGATGCCTGACATGGCGTCCGTATACATCACGCCTCGATTCCTCGCTCCCGTAGCTGCACAAAATGAGTTCAGCACCTGCTTTGACAGCTTCTGGCTCCTCCTGCGTACCCTTTTGCTCAGATACCTGTTTGAGGAGGACGGGGCACAGGTCAGCGCACCTTTGACTGACGATGAGTCATCGGAGTTTGCGTGGATCCGGATAAATACGTCGGCACCCGCATTGTTTGCAATTTTAGCTCTTTCGGAATTTGAAAGATCCACATCGTGTGTTGTTCTGGTCATGATGACCTTGTATCCGCGGTTTTTTAGTTCCCTGCGGAGTTTTTTTGATACCCTCAGTACCAGCTTGTACTCCGGTACGTGGGTGACACAGCCCGTCGCACCGCCGGTAACCTTGTACTTGGTCTCCGAAGCACCCGGTCCTATCGGCTCTTGCCCGAGATTGGCATGTCTCTGATGTCCGGGATCTATACATACTATCTTTTGGTTGTCTTCTTCTGCCATAACCACTGTATGCGGAATCATCGAGATGATCATAAACAGCATCGTAAGCAGAGCGTATATCCTGAGTCTTTTCTTCATGTGTATTCTCCTGTATCGTATAGTTTGACAGCACCTGACTGCCACTTGAGTATTCTATCACAAAATCTGTTTTCACGCAAGATTTTTGTTGTTTTATCCATTTTTTACTTGTCTTTTTTGTCAATCTGCGTTATTATATATGGCGTGTGACGATCAATTAAGGAGAAATATCATGAAACAGAAAAATGCAAAATACAACAATAAAAACAGAAATGTAGTCGCTGCAGCCGTTGAAAAGGTTGTTAAGCCACTGCCGAGATGGGTGTTTATCCCCATAGCGATCATACTCATTATTATACCGCTTATAACGATTATTCATCACTTTGACTGTGGTCTTGAAAACTATGAGTGGTTCTCGCTTGATGGCACTATAGATGATTTCTTTTTGTATTATAAATCATTTTTCCTGAGGATAGTCGGAGCGGTTATCCTTGTTATCCTTGCGTTGGTTGTACCTTTTCACGATCATGATTTCCTGAAAGAAAAGAGGAATATCTCACCTGTAGTTGCGATGGGGATTTTCGGACTTATCACACTTTTGTCCTCATTTCTTTCTGAGCATGCAGAGGATGCATTTTTAGGCGGTGTAGAGCAGTTTGAGGGCTGTTTTATACTTCTTACTTATGTGGTTTCTTTTTACCTTGCTTTTGGATATGTGAAAACCACCAAGGTTATCAAGTTTATACTTGATGCTATGTTGATAGGCGGTTTTTGCATCGGCCTTTTGGGATTTTTGCAGTCGATAGGTCTTGACTGGATGAAGACTGATTTTGCCAAGTATCTCGTAACGTTTGAGCTTCGGGACAGCATAGATATGAGTACGTTCCAGATAGGTTCGGTATTCGATGGCAACAGAGCATATGCGACACTTTATAATCCGAACTATATGGGATCATATGTTGCGATTGTTCTTCCTTATACAGCATATCTTATCTTTTTCGGTGAAAAAATATACAGAAAAATATTTGCATTTATTACATCAGTGATGCTTGTGGTTTCACTGTATTTTTCCAATTCACTTACCGGTATGCTTTCGGTGGTATTCGGAGTCGTAGTTTTAGTGGTTTTGGTTATTCCGCTTTTAAAGAAAAGAGGCCGTATAATAACCTTTACCGCTATCGGAATCCTAGTCGCAGGCGCTTTTGCTGTGATGGTAACATCCGGGTTTATGGATAAGTTATTCAATCCCACAGGCGGAAAGGATAAAGGTATACAGTGTATTGACAATATGAAAAACCATAAGGATCATATTGATGTATTCCTGACGGATGGGCGGAAGATGGTTATAAATATGAGCAAGGAGTCGCTTGCAGATCCGCTCTGGGCTCTCAATTCAACCCTGGATCAGTTGATCACGATAAAGGATGAAAAGCAAAACGATATT
>JAFSTZ010000243.1 GCA_017445525.1 Eubacterium sp. | reverse complement strand
TTTTCAAGCTCCGCAAGCTCCTTTTTCAGCTCTTCCTTTGACATACCAATATACGTTCTTTTCATCGGAATCCTCCCTCTGATCAAAAATCTATGCTCTTCCAGACTACCGCGCCGTTTCTGCCGACCTTAACTTTTATTTTTCCATGATCGGATCTGGCACTCTCAGCTCTCATCGTATATCCATACTCATCGGTGTACATCATACGGACCATATTCTGTCCGTCCTTCACACCCAGACGCCAAACATCTACCTCGATCTCCTTTTCCTCGCCCTCCACCTGAACTAAGGTGAACACCGCCTCTTTACTGTCGTATCTTCCATATCCGACAATCCCGGGCTGATTTACCAGATAAATGAGGGTGCCGAGCTTCAAAGCGTTGTAATCCCTGTGGATGCGGATCATCTCTTTATAAAACCTGATGAGATCCTTGTCCTCATGGTGCCACGGATATGTCCTCCTGTTGTCGGGATCCGTCCAGCCGCACAAGCCGGCCTCATCACCATAGTACAGCGTCGGAGCTCCGCGCCACGTCATCTGCATGACGATAGCCTGACGCATGATATATTTTTTTACATTCATATCGGCCGTATGCGGACCTGAAAATGCCGTCCTGCCGACCGTGAAATTGGTCCTGGTCAAAAATCTCGAGTGATCATGATTGGATAACTCGTTCATGGCAACCTGCAGCGACTGAAGCGGCATACGTGCATTATAGATGGTCATGGATGCGAAAAATGCGTTCTGATCGCCTCTCAGCTCCTGTTTTGAGACATCACTGTGCTTGTCCATACCGGTCAGATACCAGGTGATCGGCTCCATAAACGCATCGTAGTTCATGACCGAATCCCACTGATTCCCATCCATCCACCCGGACGGATCACCGTAATGCTCTGCCAGAATAAGGCAATCCGGATTTATCCTCTTTACCGTAGCCCGGAAATCCCTCCAGAAACGGTGGTTAAACTCCTCGGAATGACCGAGATCCGCTGCCACATCCAGTCTCCACCCATCGATATTGTACGGCGGCGAAACCCACTTCGCTGCTATACGGAGGATGTACTGATACAGCTTCTCGGAGCCCTCGTAGTTCAGCTTCGGCAGTGTATCGTTGCCCCACCAGGCATCATAAGAGTTGTTGTTTGGCCAGTCACCCGCATCGTGGAACTTGAAAAATGTGTGGTACGGGCTGTTTTTGGTCTCATACGCTCCCGGCTTGTAGCCACCCTGCTTGTAGTAGATCTTCTCCCGGTCAAGCCATTTATTAAAAGAACCGCAGTGATTGAACACGCCGTCAAGGATGACCTTCATCCCACGTGCATGAACCTCTTCAACAAACTTTGCAAAAAAGTCATTGCTCGCTTCAAGGTTTCTCCTGTCGGCCACCCTGCTGATATACTTGGATGCATGGGCATTGTTGTTGTCACCGGGTTCCAGCGGTTCCCCGACATCCTCCGGTATCACGGTAAAATGCGGGTCAACGTAGTCATAATCCTGTATGTCATACTTATGATTGGACGGCGAGACAAATATGGGATTTAGATACAGCGCCTCAACTCCGAGATCCTGTAGATAATCAAGTCTCTTCAAAACACCCTGCAGATCCCCGCCGTAGAAGTTGCGCACATCCATGGCAGACGGATACTCTCTCCAGTTCTCGACACGGTGAACATGCTCACCGATATAGCTGTACTCATCATCTACTACGTCATTATCCTTGTTGCCGTTTGAGAACCTGTCAACAAATATCTGGTACATCACGGCTCCCTTTGCCCACTTAGGCGTATGGAAGCCCGGAAAGATCGAGTAGTGAAAATACGGATCAAATCTGTCGACATCTCCCTGGCGATTGAAGTAGACCGTCTCCTCACCCTTGGTTATCTGATAGTAGTAGGTGACCCTCTCCATGTCAACATTTATCTCGGTCTCATAGAAATCAAAATACTCTGTTCTGAGAGCCTCATTTTTCTTCATATAATGCGGTTTGCCGCTGACTACCGCCACTACCTCATCGACGTCATCAACACCCACACGGATGCGCAGCGTGACACGCGAAAAAGGCTCCGGCTCATCAGGTATCTGATAGTTCGGCGAACTATCGGTAAAGATAGCAAGCCTGTTGATGGGAGGTCTGTCATCCTTGACCGTTTCTTCCTCATCAGGCATCCCTGCCAAGCCGTCGCTGACACCATCCCCGGAATCCTGCTTAGATAATGCAGGATTATCCGACGATACGTCTGCATCTATGACCTTATGCCCCACACTGTGAGGTATCAGGTACTTATCATACATACTTTCCCTCCGGTTTTTTCAACTTATACCGGCTCCGGTGCCGGTTCCCCATCAGTCTCCTCAAAGAGTGATTCAAACTCTTCTTTCCCAATACGCTCTTTCTCTATCAGCCTATCAGCGATCTTGTGAAGCAGATCAAGGTTTTCCTTCAGGATCTTTGTAGCCTTTTCATAGCTCTCATCTATGATCCTCTTCACCTCGCGGTCGATAATCTCGGAAGTGCCCTCACTGTAATTCTTTGTATGACCTATATCGCGTCCGATAAATACCTCATCGTCGGATGTAGAATAATTGATCATGCCGAGCTCATCGGAAAATCCGTACTTGGTGACCATATCCCTGGCAGCCTCTGTAGCCTGCTTGATATCCATGGAAGCACCCGTAGTAACATCATCAAATATCAGACTCTCAGCTATCCTGCCTCCGAGAGATACTATGATGTTCTGGAGCATCCTGCCCTTGGTCATATACATCTCATCCTTCTCAGGAAGCGGCATGGTATATCCACCGGCGCCCTGTCCTGTCGGGATCACGGAAACCGCATACACAGGTCCCACATCCGGCAGCACATGAAAGAGTATCGCATGTCCGGCCTCATGATAGGCCGTGATCTTTTTATCCTTGTCGGAGATGATACGACTCTTCTTCTCCGTACCTATGCCGACTTTTATAAATGATTTCTTGATGTCCTCATCATCTATAAATGGTCTGTTGTCTCTGGCCGCCCGGATAGCAGACTCATTCATCAGGTTCTCGAGATCCGCTCCCGTAAATCCGGCCGTTGTCCTGGCAACCTCACCGAGATTTACCTTGTCGGAAAGAGGCTTGTTCTTTGCATGAACTCTCAGGATCTCCTCCCTGCCTCTCACGTCCGGTACACCGACATAGATCTTTCTGTCAAAACGTCCCGGTCTCAGGATGGCCGGATCAAGTATATCCGCACGGTTTGTGGCAGCCATGACTATGATTCCTTCATTGACACCGAAGCCATCCATCTCGACCAACATCTGGTTGAGCGTCTGCTCCCTCTCGTCGTGTCCGCCGCCGAGACCTGAACCTCTGCGTCTGGCAACCGCGTCTATCTCGTCTATAAATACTATGCAGGGTGAGTTCTTCTTTGCCTCTGCAAAAAGATCCCTGACTCTCGAAGCACCGACACCGACAAACATCTCTACAAAGTCGGAACCCGAGATACTGAAAAACGGTACGCCCGCCTCACCGGCTACAGACTTTGCAAGAAGAGTCTTACCTGTTCCCGGGGGTCCGACCAGGATCATGCCCTTTGGTATCCTGGCTCCAAGCTTGGTAAACTTCTCGGGATTCGCCAGGAAATCAACTACCTCCTCTAACTGCTCCTTCTCCTCATAAAGACCGGCGACATCTGCAAAAGTCTTTTTCTCCTTGTCATCCGGAGACGTCATCCTGGCCCTGCTCTTGCCGAAGTTCATCATCGCTCCGCCGCCTCCGGCACTTCCGGCACCCTGTCCGGAGAACACGCTGAGCAAGATCAGGATCAGGATAAATCCGAACACATACGGCAGTATCTGCAGATACCACGGAGTCCTGTCTACATCCTCTATGGCGATGTTCGCCACGCCTGCAGCCTTGACCTCAGCCACAGCATCGCTCACATCAGGTACATACAGTGTCCTCTCGTAATTTCCCGAGAGCAGTACCTCAAGTCTTCCCGTAGGTACTTCCGTGTTCTGTCTTACAGTAACCTTTTGAACATTCTTTGATTTCAGATCCCCCTGAAACTCCGAATATGTATACTCATCCCTGTTAGCCCTTCCGTTGTATAATGAGGTACCTACCATGATCGCAACAACGGCGATCACAAGTATCAGTAACCCATACCCCCTTGAACTCATCATCTCTCCTCCTGAATAGATTTTTATTGACCGATCGGCGTATGGAATGCCGGATCGATCAATGGATCCAGAACATACAGAACCCGGTTCAGACACCCGGTCTGATACGTATCAGTCCTCTTTAAACTGCAACTCTCCGACATACGGAAGATTGCGGTATTTCTGTGCATAATCAAGTCCATAACCCACAGCAAAGTAATCTTCTATCTCGAACCCCACATACTTGATCTCGACATCAGCCTCACGTCTGGCCTTTTTATCGAGCAGCGTGCACACGGTAAGACTGTTCGGCTCTCTCTTGTTAAGCATGTTCTCGACATAAAAAAGAGTCCTTCCACTGTCGATGATATCCTCCACAAGCAAGACATCCTTTCCTGCGATATTCATCGTAAGGTCCTGATCCATCCTGATGACACCCTGGCTGGTCATACCGTCGCCGTAGCTTGAAAGGCTCATAAAGTCGATGGTTACCGGCATCGTCAGATGTTTGGAGAGCTCACACGCAAAGTAAACTCCTCCTTTTAACACGCAAGCAAGATGGAGCTTTTTATCGCCGTAATCACTGTTGATCTGCTCCGCAAGCTCGGCTATCCTCTTGATGATCGCAACCTCATCAATCCTCTTAACTACTACTTCTTTCATCTCAATCCTCCATGCTCCATCTGTTCAGTCTGTAAACGGGTTATCTTTAGAACAATCTTGGTGTCTTCCGTTACGTAATACCCAAAGCTCAATCTGTCAGGAAATGCCCAGACAACATGCGAGCCATCGGCGATCACTCCCTGCCACATCCTGTCTTCTCTGGGAAGCTTTTCGTCGATGTAGATCCTACTCAAAAGCTTCTTTTTGCCTCCGTTCAAAAGAATATAGTCAGAGGCCATCGGCGTACGCA
This sequence comes from Eubacterium sp., assembly GCA_017445525.1. GTDB lineage: Bacteria > Bacillota > Clostridia > Lachnospirales > Lachnospiraceae > Eubacterium_F. The sequence goes on along the minus strand of JAFSTZ010000243.1, from coordinate 3,380 downwards.
ACACCAAACTGCTCTCTATTCTATCATAATCTAAGCATTTAGTATAGTCTTTTTCTTGAAAAAAATCATGTTTTTTCTTATTATATGTGTGAATGTCGATAATTTCTGACGATAGTACTATTTTTTCACCGCGGATGACCAGTTCAGTCAGTCCCGGAACCGTAAGACTGACAGGTTCGGGAGGTGTCTGTGAACTGCCGGGGCTCTTTTTCAGCAGCACGTTATCATAGTTTCGGATCGCTGTAAGATTTTTAGGTAGATTAACCGATTTACCGGATGCATCTGACATAAACAGACTGTGTATCATGTCATAATGCACCCTTCCTATGTCTTTCATACCGGGCATAAGTGCGTCGAGCCCCCTGCGGATCAGCTCGCCCCGGATAGCTTCCGGTTGACGTAAATACAGGCCGACCGGGATAATCACTGCATCATCTGAGATGGTCATACTGTCATCCGAGATGATCACACTGTCAACTTTGAGTGGGCTCTCTGATTCTTCATTCTGCTTCCCACAATAATCTATCAACATAGCTGCCGATTTGCGTATGTGATCCCGCCACTTAACCATATCACCGGCGAGAGATGCTATATGTGCTTTCGCCCCGGGATACTCCTTTTCAATCTGTGGGATGACGATATTTCGTATCATATTCCTTGAGTAATCCGTATCAGAATTGGTAGAATCTTCCATAAAACTATAATTATTTTCAGATAAGAATGCTAATATTTCCTTTTTGTCTGCAAACAAAAGCGGACGTATGATATGATCCTTTTTCGCCTCCATACCGCACAATCCCACGGGGGAAGTCCCTCTGAAGATATTCATCAGCACGGTTTCTGCCTGGTCTCCCATGTGATGCGCAAGCGCTATAGCATAAGCCCCTTTCTCTACTCTGATACGTTCAAGCTCCCTATGCCTGAGTATCCTGGCAGCCTCTTCCAGTGTCAGTCTCTGTTCATCCGCATATCCGGGAGCATCAACCCTCACCGACTCAAACTCTGCACCAAGACTCGCTGCCAGCTCGGCAGAGAAGCGCTCGTCTCTGTCTGCCTCTCCCTCTCTGATCCCATGGTGGACATGCGCAGCGATCAGCGTAATATCGTGGTCTCTGCAAATGTCAGACAATAATCTAAAAAGACAGACAGAGTCTGCGCCGCCGGAAAGCCCGACTATCAGGGCGCTCCCCGGCTTTAACAGACCCTCTCTGTCACAAAAAGCAAGTGTTCTTTTTACAAGGTCGGTATTCATCATTAACTCCTATATCATTTAGTAGACTGGAGGCACTCGCGCAGTAGACTTCTACCGATCAGACTTCGCCTTCGGCTCGTCTTCTCGGGAAGTCCTTGTCAGAAAAATAACAGCGGACATCAGTTGCTGTCCGCTGCTTTAAATATTATCTCATCATCATACGCCAGTCCAAACTTCTCTCTGGCAACATCCTCTATATATGCATCGGTCTTCATATACTCCGATCTTTCCTTGATCTCCTCACTCTCCTGCTCAAGCTCTTTCTTCTTTGCCTCGAGCTCCGTAACCTCGGCCGACAACTTGTCACAGTCTTGCGAAAGCGTCATACCGTGTGCTCCAAGCGTTGCAACAAACAGAAGAACCAGAGCTATCACAAGATAAAGACCGGTCCGCTTTTTAGATCTTTTTCGCTTTTTAGTCAAGCCCTCATCCCCCTCAAACTCGATCATCCGATATCCATCATACCTAAATCCAATTCTCTGACAAGTCTAAGCAATTATCCATTTATTTCTAAACCGCTATACTTGTCAGACTCCTTGTTAAAACCAGCCGAATATCGCAAGCAAAATCATAATAATTATATAAGGTTTTTACTAAAAAGTCAAGCATTTTTATACATTTCTGACGCTTCTTCTTTTTTTACAGTCTCCTGAGTTTTCAGTACTTCTACTTTTACACTCTTGTCGCCGAAGCCGATCTCGATGATGTCTCCGACCTTGACATCGTAGGATGCCTTGGCCACTTTATCGTTCACCTTGATCCTGCCGGCGTCACAGGCCTCGTTCGCCACAGTGCGGCGCTTGATCAGCCGGGAAACCTTCAGATACTTATCCAGTCGCATTTTTCTACTCCTTATAAATAATCAAGATCCGCCGCCGTGGAAGAGAACATCCCTCAGAAAACACACTCGAGCTTATTGACTCACGGCACCATTTTATACCATGCATGCCGCTGCGGAACTCGCTTGTTTCATGCGTGCTGCGCACTTTGAAACTGCGCTCAGACAGGTCCTCGCGACACGCATAAAATGGCACCGTTCGTCTAATGCGCTCGGTAAGGTTTTCTTCAGGATGCTTCTTCCTCGGCGGCTACTTTGTTATCAATATCTATGACGATAAAAAACCCTCCCGAATGCATCATTCAAGAGGGTTTCCGTTCTAATCTGCAATATATGCTGTCAATTACTTCTTGTTGACAGCCTCTTTAAGAGCCTTGCCAGCTTTGAACTTCGGTGCCTTGGAAGCAGGAATGTTCATCGGCTCCTTGGTAAGCGGGTTAACGCCTGATCTTGCTGCACGCTTAGCAACCTCGAAAGTACCAAAGCCTACGAGCTGAACCTTTCCACCCTTCTTGAGCTCCTTAGTTACTGCATCGATAAAAGCCTTAAGTGCACCCTCTGCGTCCTTCTTGCTGATACCTGCGTCATCTGCGATAGCTGCTACTAAATCTGTCTTGTTCATTGATATAGTCCTCCTCGACTTATATTATAGGATTTTATGACTCTCTTTGTAACATATTACGCCGAGAGATCTTGTCTACATACATACTTATACCCCTTTTTTCGCTATTTGTCAAGGTTTTTACAGAAATATTTGCATTTTTTACAAAAATGTTATAGAATAATTACGGTTTTTTCATTTTTATAACGACAAATGACGGGTGAAATGCCGAAAAAGCCGAATTTACCGCTCTGCCAACAGCATAAATGACAGAGTGATGTCCAATGCGGCATTACCCGGGAACGGAGGAAAACATGGGTACAAGACCAACACCGATCGCAGAGGGGAAGGTTAGGGAGATTTATGAAGCAGATGACAAGCTCATCATGGTGTGCACGGATCGCATCAGCTGTTTCGATGTCATCCTGAAGAATGTTGTAAAGGACAAGGGAAAGGTACTGACTCAGATGTCAAAGTTCTGGTTTGACTTCACATCGGACATCATGCCGAACCATATGATATCCACAGATACAGCAGATATGCCTGAGGAGTTCAGAACTGAGGAGTTTGAGGGACGCTCGATGCTGTGCAAACGTCTGAAGATGCTCCCCATCGAGTGTATCGTCAGGGGCTACATCACGGGAAGCGGATGGGCAAGCTACCAGAAAAACGGCACAGTATGCGGCATA
>JAFSTZ010000242.1 GCA_017445525.1 Eubacterium sp. | reverse complement strand
TCCATACAAGTTCAATCCAAGGTATGGATCAAGCTTTATCTTTTTCTTGTGTGCATCCGTAAGTGCCTCGAGCTGATCGGCATCAAATCCCCTCTCCATGTACTCCATAAGATCGATGCCGGCTATCTTTCCCCTAACGTATTCAAGGACTATCTTTCCCTGATATCCCTTTGCCACGGCTACCATCCCGTCGACATTGTTCTGCTTGCCGAGAGCCAGCGCACGTATGGTCAGAGGTTTCAATCTCGGGTTTGCGTATGCTACCATGCTCACGCCGCTATCTATACCGTGCCTGATCTCACGCATCTGATTGGCATCAAGCTCAGGTCTGGCATAAAGGGATACATCAAAATTCGCCCCGAGTCCGAGGCGAATTTCTCTCATTTGTGGTGCTGAAAAACGAACATTCTTAAATTTGGCAACATCAACTCCATCCTCCATACCTTTGCGGATTTCCTCGCACTGCATCCAATCAAAACCCTGCTCGAGATATGAAGACATGTCAAGGCTTGTATTCTTGATGTTGACCTCTGCCATGCTTTTTCTCCCACTTATATGATATTTATCGTTACTATCCACGAACTCTCTGCACGTGTGGGTAACGGCTGCGAATAGCAACGATCATTCTACATCACTCAAGAATCTTTGCAGCATTTCCAACAATCTCGGAAACTTTTGTATACAGAAGCGATTCTTTTATGTATCTCTCAAAAGGCATCGCATCCCCATATACATTTTTATATGATTCCTTGACCTGATCAAGAGTAGTATTGTTACTCTGAAGCATCTCACCAAGATAAGCATCAACCGCAGCCTGTGATGTATCAACATTCTCGGTCTTTCCGATAGCCTCAAGTATCAACTCGGACTCAGCCATGGACTTTGCCTGATTTAAAAGGTTCTCCTCATACTGTTCCATAGTCTGACCACTCTGTGCCAGCATATCATCAAGTTTCATACCATACTGAGCAAGCTGAGACTCCATCTGGGTACGAGTCATCTCCTTCTCTGCCAGAAGAAGTGTCTCCGGAACGCTTTTTACTGTAGCATTACCAAGTGCCTTATTCAACGCCTCAGCATTAACAGTTGCCTTCTTTGCATCTGTAAGCTCTTTTTTGATAGAATCTTTATATGCAGCTACTGTATCATACTCCGTGTTATCCTTGACAAACTCATCAGTAAGCTCAGCGTCTTCCTCAATATAGTTAAGCTTCATGGTAAACACAGTCTTCTCTCCGGCAAGATCAGGATCATTGGGATATTCCTCCGGGAAGGTCAACTCAACATCCTTTTTCTCGCCTACCTTCATACCGATGATACCATCATCAAAGCCATCTATCATCCCGCTTTCACCAAGAGTTATACTAACTCCCTCAGCCGTCCCGCCATCAAACTTTTTACCGTTATGCTTGCCGCTGTAATCGATGTTTACACGCATACCTTTTTCAGCGGTTCCGGTCTTGATCTGCTTCGGATTGGAATCGAGAAGTGTATCCACTTCAGACTGTATCTCCTCATCAGTAGGTCTGCAATCAACTTCTATACCCTTATACTCTCCAAGAGTCACGTATTCAAGAGGATCATACTCCTCAATCTGCACAGCCTGTCCTGTAACATACTCAGGCAGATCCGCATCTGCAACAGCCGTATCTTCAGTCTCGCTGTCCGCCTGTACAACCGGTCCGTCCACACCTACAAACTTCTCTGTAAAATCAGACATGGAACATCCCACCAGACACATAGCTGACAGACTACATACAGCAGCGATCGTCACCGCTGCACCGGAAATCTTTCTCACTTTTTCTTCCTCCTTGATACACATAGATATTTGTTGTTATGATACCATAAAGCACGATAGATTGCAAGTTTTTTCTGTTTTCGGCGCGTCTGCCGAGTTACTGTTCGGAGCTGATGCAGGTACTCACATCTGACAGATCACTGCAAGCTCCGTTTCAGTTATCCCACTTGAGATTCTTGTACTCAACGACCTTGTCTCTCTCCAGAAGATCATACATGGCCTGCTTGGCTGTCTTGTTCTCAAAAAGGATCGCATTTATCTGCTCTACTATAGGCATAGTGACATGATACTTGTTTGCAAGACTCATGGCAGCCTGTGCGGTATTCACGCCCTCTACGACCTGATTGATCTCCTTCTTGGCCTCTTCAAGCGTCTTGCCCTGTCCGAGGAGATATCCGCAGTTATGATTGCGACTGTGCTTGGATGTACACGTAACTATCAGGTCACCTATACCGGAGAGTCCGCTGAAGGTCTCCATCTGACCACCAAGCTCGATGCCAAGTCTGGATATCTCGGCGATACCTCTCGTCATCAGTGCAGCCTTTGTGTTATCTCCCATGTTCATGCCGTCAAGTATGCCGGCAGCCAGAGCGATAACATTTTTCAAAGAACCTCCAAGCTCGATACCGATCATATCCGGACTTGTATACACTCTGAAGTTCGGGCACATAAATACGTCCTGTACAAATGTTGCCGTCTTCTCTGAGTGTGCCCCTACAACCACAGTCGTGGGAACTCCCTTTGATACCTCCTCTGCATGACTCGGTCCTGATAAAACAGCCACATCAACATCCGGAAGCACATCCTCGATAACTTCACAAAGCGTCATCATAGTGCCGTCCTCGATACCTTTGGCCACATTTACTATGATCTGTCCTTTTTTTACAAAAGAACGTATCCTCTCAGCAGTCGCTCTGACAAACGGCGACGCCACGGAAAATACTAAAACATCCTTATCGTCGCAGGCCTTTTTTATATCACCCTCGATCTCGATAGAGTCCGGAAGCTTCACCCCCGGCAGACGATCCTTGTGCTCACGATTGGTCTTCAACATATCAAGCTCCGACTCAACCGCCGACCAGATAGTCACCCTGTGACCGTTGTTGGCGCAAAGTATCGCCAGAGCAGTACCCCAGCTGCCTGCACCCAGAAAGCATATCTTTCTCATGATATCCCCCTCTTCTTATTTCTGCTTTTATAAATACTGTTTTCCTTGCCCTGTATAAGTCTTTTTATATTACCGGCGTGCTTGATATATATAAGTGCCAGGAATATACATCCAAGTCCCAAAGCCTGCCAGAAATAATAACTGTCGTGGAACTTGAGGATCTCATAGATCGGAAAATACCACATAACTACCAGCGAACCCACAGACACATAACCGGTTATGGCAACTATCACTATAAACAGCGCTATGCCTATAAATATCATCCACATCCCGAGTCCGCCGTCAGCGGAAGTAGCGATGATAACGGCCGCAGAAACCGCAATACCCTTGCCTCCCTTGAACTTGAGATAAAACGGAAAGATATGTCCTATAAATACTCCGAGTCCGGTGATCAGTGTCACAACATAAGTCATGTCCTCTGCATATCCGAGCATCGGACAGTAAACAAACCTCACGAGCAGCGTCGGTATAAATGCCTTCAAAAGATCGCCTATAAATGTCAGCGCCCCGAGTCCCTTGCCCATGGTTCTCATGGCATTGGTCGCACCGATATTTCCACTACCCTCGGACTGCAGATTGTGTCCGTGTTTTTTCCCGATTATATATCCTGTTGAAAAGCTGCCGAAGAAATATCCTATTATCAAAAATATCCCCGCGGCAAGATACTCATACCACATTCTACTCCTTCTCCTTCCGTTCCCTGATATATATCCTGATCGGTGTGCCGGCGAAACCGAACACCTCTCTGATCTGATTCTCTATATATCTTTGATAAGAAAAATGCATCAGCTCTTTTTTATTGACAAAAATAACAAATGTCGGCGGCTTGACCGCAACCTGAGTCACGTAAAACAGCTTGAGTCTTTTGCCTTTATCCGAAGGCGGTTGCTGCATGGCGACAGCCTCAGTCATTATCTCGTTCAGCACACCGGTCTGAACTCTCATAGCGTGGTTCTCGATCACAGTCTCTATAAGCTCGAAAACCTTGCCCGTCCTCTGTCCGGTCTTTGCCGAGATAAATACTATCTCTGCATACGGCACAAACGACAACACCTTCCTGATATCGTCAGTATACTCTTTTACTGTGTGATTGCCCTTTTCGACGGCATCCCATTTATTTACAGCTATGATCAGACCGCGTCCTCTGTCATGCGCCAGACCTGCTATCTTTGCATCCTGCTCAGTCACACCCTCCACGGCATCTATCATGAGAACCACCACGTCCGCTCTCTCGATGGCCGCAACTGTACGTATGATGGAATAACGCTCGATGTTTTCTTTGATCTTTGACTTGCGCCTGAGACCAGCCGTGTCAATCAATACATACTCAGTTCCATTTACCTTGAGAGGTGTATCGATGGCATCCCTGGTTGTACCGGCAACATCCGAAACTATCACACGATCCTCACCGAGAAGCTTGTTCACCAGAGAAGACTTGCCGACATTCGGCTTGCCGACGATGGCGATCTTCGGTCTCTCATCCTCTTCGTCGATACCGGCCTTGCCTTCCAGCGTCTCCATCACTGCATCGAGCATATCACCGAGACCCTGCTTGGAGCTTGCCGATATGGGATAAGGCTCACCCATGCCGAGATTGTAAAACTCGTAAACATCCGGCATATATTTTTCATAAGAATCAACCTTGTTGACAACCAGTACAACAGGCTTTGCGGTCCTTCTCAGCATATCCGCAACCTGATGATCCGAGTCAGTCAGTCCTTGCCTCACATCCGTCAGAAAAATGATACAGTCTGCGGTATCCATCGCAAGCTCAGCCTGCGCTCTCATATGCATCAGCATCTGATCATCCGTAGTAGGCTCTATACCACCCGTGTCAATCAGCGTCATACTGTGGTCGAGCCAGGTCACATCTGCATATATACGGTCCCTCGTAACTCCGGGAGTATCTTCTACTATGGAGATCTTCTCACCCGCAAGAGTATTGAACAATGTGGATTTGCCTACATTCGGCCGTCCAACTATCGCTATGATCGGTTTGCCCATCAGTAAACCTCATTTCTGTTAATAAACTGCTAACCAAAAGCATATTATACTATAAAAATCATATATAGTCAAATGCATTTTCAACCAGACGGATTTTTTCTCCGAGAATATATATGACATCAAAACGAACAGGTGTGTCCATAGATATATGCCTGTTAGACATATAGTAGGATGCACACCTGCAGATATTCTTTATCTTCTTCTGATCCACGGCTCCCTCGTAGCCGCCGTGTTCATCATCATGTCTGTACTTCACTTCAACAAAACAGAGATATCCCTCGCTGTCCTTCGCCACGATATCCAGCTCGGCAAACCTGCCGCCATGGAAGTTCCTGTCGATTATGCGATATCCCTTCTCTATGAGAAACTCACAGGCCAGATCCTCCTTCTCGGCCCCGATCTGCCTGGTGGACTTTTTCTTCTCTTCCATATCCCTCTTCCCTCAATCTGTCAAAATCAGTGTACTACTCCCACAGCTGTGGTAGTATACTGAGATTCAACCTCATCCTCATCCGTCGTCAAGCTACTCAAGTCTATCACCAGATCCCCGTCATATATCCCCACCGGTATCGGTTCAGACATCTTTCTGATAACAGATACATCAGGATTGTCACCCTTATAAATGATAACAACCTCACCTTCAGTGTCCACCATCCAGTACTCACGTACACCGGAAGAGAGGTACTTCTCCTTCTTGACCTGCATATCTCGCTTTCTGGTTGACGGCGACAGAACCTCCACTACCCAGTCCGGCGCACCGATAACATGCCGACCATCCTTCAGTTTATCCTGATCACATACAACCATAAAATCCGGCTGAAACACGGTGGAATCATCATTCACGTCAGGTTGTGCGGCTGCCGGCGAAACTATAGGCTTACACTTTCCCTTGTTCTTTTTTATGAAATCCATAGTCTGATACAGGATTTCCGCCACAGCATCCTGATGAGATATCTTCGGAACTTCCATAACAATCTTCTCACCATAATACAGCTCCACCCTCGGCTCCATAGGCATATCATCAAAATCATCAATAGTAAGCGGCCTGATCACTTCAGCCGAACTACTGTTGTAAATACTTGATGCTTCTTTCACCATGAGAACTTCTTTCTCTGTCTCATACATGGTACACTCTCCTCCTTTATCCCAACCGATATCAGTATGCCGCTCTCGCAGCTGTGTTCACATACTGAGACTCATCCTCATACTCATCATCAACCAACTCAAGAGGCTCACCGATTCCGAGGCAATCGCATAACACCTGTGTAATATCATTCGCATCCGAATCCGGAACATCAAGCAGTCGTGACATAACAGAATTACGAATCATAACATCTCTATCCATACACTCCATTGTGAAACGAACAAAGTCATCATAGCTTCCCGGTAAAGAAGACAACCGTTCTTGTAAATCCATCATACTATCTCCCTTCCATAGTAGAATACTTTCTTA
>JAFSTZ010000241.1 GCA_017445525.1 Eubacterium sp. | reverse complement strand
TTCCTCTATCTCAAGGCTCACATCCTTTAAAGCGTGAAAACTCTTGCCGTCGTTATGATAGATCTTTGATACGTTATCAAGCTTAAATACCGTAGACACTTTTTGCTCCTTTCTCCCACCGGATTTGCCGTTTCATAACTGATGCTGATCGGACCTGACAGACCATCCAAAAACTCAGTTCACCCGATTATCACTCCCCACTTTTGCTGGATTCTTGTTGTCTTCAGTCGTCGATGCACCACATCGACTCCATCAGCCAGCACGAATCCAACTAAAACCGGGAAGCGATTCTCGGGCAAAGAGTTTCTGGACGGTCTGTCTAACCAACAACTTCGGCTTATGGTGCCTATGCCATTCCTGCGGCCACAGCATCACTGAGATCGCGTTAAATCTTAAATTAATCTCGTCGAAACCCGCTTATAAAGCAAGTCTTAAAATATCCTTAAACTTTTCCTCGTCCAATGGCTCATAGTGTCCCACCGGACCGTTTTTAGTAGCTCGCTTAGCCATGACATCAAAATCTCTGTCATCTATGCCAAGCTCCGACAGTGTGGTTTTCAGACCTATCTTCCTGAAAAATGCCTTCAGCTCTTCAGACAGCTTCAGCGCTCTTTCCTTTTCGGAATAGTCATAAGGATCCACACCGAACACCCTGCTTGCAAGAAGTGCAAGTCTCCAGGGCTTTTGCTCTGCCATATATGCGGTCCAGGCGATAAATACTACCGCCATCCCTTCGCCGTGCGTGATACCGTACTGAGCCGACAGCTCATGCTCGATACGATGTGACGCCCAGTCGGCACACCTTCCGGCATCAAGGAAGTTATTGTGTGCGACACTTGCCAGCCACTGAACCTCTGCCCTGGCATTTATATCATGAAGATCTGCCAGCAGTCTGTCAGCGTTCAGCAGTAGCGCGCGTATGGCTCCCTCGATCAGATAATCAGTGGTGTCAGAGTATCTCTCATCCGAGAAGTAGCGCTCCAGCAGATGAGCCAGAACATCCGCCACTCCGACAAAGGTCTGATACTCCGGAAGGCCTGCTGTAAACTTTGGGTTCATGATAGCAAACCTCGGGATGATCCTGTCATCCTCAAATCCCAGCTTCCACTCGCCGTTTGAAAGTATGGCTGCATTGGAGGTTTCGGAACCGCTTGAAGCGGTAGTTGCTATCACGCCGATGGGAAGCACCCTCTCAGGAGAGACTCCCTTGTCAAAGAAGTCCCACACATCCCCATCATACGGGATGCCCAGAGCTATGGCCTTTGCGGTGTCGATAGAGCTTCCTCCACCGACCGCAAGAACAAAGTCGACATCATCCTCCTTTCCTTTTTTCACCAACTCTCTTACAAGTTCTATACTCGGATTCGGCACCACCTCCCCACTTTCACTGAAACGTATGCCGAGACTCTGCACTGCTTCCTCTATCACGGAATATATCCCGAGACTCTTGATGAAGTCCCCACTGTACACCAGCAGAAGCGACTTTACCTGATATGAAGCGAGCAGGTCCTTGAGTTTCTGTTCACTGTCCTCCCCGAATACTATCTTTGCCGGGTTATAGTATTCAAATCCTATCATCTTATGCCTCCATCCCGATGTTCAAGATTTTACTGAAGCGGAACTACCGCACCATCGTACTTGCCATTTATAAAATCAGATATTTCCTTGCTCTGGAGCACCTCTACGAGTGTCTTTATCGCCTGATCATCCTTCTTGTCCGGAGATGTAGCGATGATGTTGCCGTAGGTCTGTGCAGCAAGCCCGTCATTTGCCTCTACTGCGAGCGCATCCTTCACACTGAGTCCGCCCTCTATCGCATAGTTTCCGTTGATGACTGCGACATCCACATCCGGAAGAGCGTTTACCAGCTGCTCGGGAGCAAGCTCCTTGAACTCGATGTTTTTAGGATTCTCAACGATATCCTCTACTGTCGCCTCGATACCTGCGTCGTCCTTGAGCTTGAGGATGCCTTCCTGTGCAAGGAGCAACAGGGCTCTTGCCTCGTTTGTAACGTTGTTCGGAACTGCTACTACCGCGCCATCCGGAAGTGCTGACAGATCAGTCGTCTTGCCTGCATAGATACCAAACGGCTCATAGTGGATAGCGCCTACCGATACGAGATCAGATCCGTTCTCCTCGTTGAACTGATCAAGATAAGGTACATGCTGGAAGTAGTTTGCGTCAAGGCTTCCCTCGATAACTCCCGTGTTCGGTGTCACTGAATCCTCAAGCTGAACTATCTCAAGATTGATTCCTTTTTCGGCGAGGATCGGCTTGGCCTGCTCCAGGATCTCCGAGTGAGGTGTGATGTTTGCTCCTACCTTAAGTGTTGTCTCTGTAGCGGGCTCCTCTGCCGCAGGTGCCTCGGTTGCCGGCTCCTCTGTCTTTGATGATGAGCCTGCGCTGGCCTCCTTGGTCTCGCCGCATCCTGCAAGCGAGAACGCCAGTGTAAGTGAAAGTGCTGCTGCTACCACGTTTTTGATAAATGATTTCTTCATAGTTAATTACCTCTCTTTCTTCTCTCTTTTTTTTACTTGATGTTTTCTCTCCAGGTCACCGGCTTGAACTCATCCTTCAGCGGAAGAAGTCTCTCATCCACGTCAACGCCGAGAACCGAATTGAAGTTGTTGGTCGCCTGCATCTGCGCTCCGAAACCGACTATGATGATGATCTCGGTATCGGTATAGAACTTCCTGAGTCCGTCAAGCAGTTCATCCGAAACCTTTGTCGGATCCTTTACAATCTGCTGACCGAGCTGCTGCAGAAGCTTCTCATTCTCCTCGAGAACGAGATTACCCGGATCAAGCCCCAGCGCCTTTAAGTCACTGATGAAAAACAGTGAGCAGAGCTGGCATCCGTTTGTCGTTGAAACGGAGTGAGCATAGATAGTTGCTGCCCTCTGACCAACAGTCTTTTCAAGACTTGCCCAGCTGTCATACCAGCCCATGAAAGCCAGGTATGTTCCATAGTCCTGAAGCATGACAAGCTTCATATTGGTGATCTTCCCCTTTGAGTTCAGATCATCGTAAGCAGCCTTAGACTGCGGATCAAGCTCTTCCGGTGTTTTTAGATTTACTCGTGCCATTGTTTTACTACTCCTTTCGATTATATGTAGATTTTATATAAATGCCATGACTCAGGCTTTTACATAACATTTTTATAACATATTCTGATGCTGTCTGTTTGGTTCCGGCCTCACTGACTTATCATGCATCGTGTTCTATTTATATAAGCCCTTACTTAAATACCTGTCCCCGCGATCCGGAAAGATCGTTACGATGTTCCCGTGATCGATCTGATCAGCCAGCTTAAGGCTCGCTGCGAGAGCTGCACCCGAGGACGATCCGGCGAGTATGCCTTCCTTTTTTGCAAGAAGTCTCGACGCTTCAAAAGCCTCGTCATCATCAATCTTTATCACCTGATCGACCAGAGTTATGTCCATCGTGTCGGCGATAAAATCATTGCCTATGCCCTCGATATCATAGTCGTGATGCTCTCCGCCGCCTATGGTTGAGCCGTAGGGATCGGCGAGCACTCCCTTTATATCGGGGTTTTTCTCCTTCAGATACTTGACCACCCCGGAGAATGTCCCCCCACTGCCCGCACCTGCAACCAAATAGTCGATCTGACCGTCGAGCTGCTCGTATATCTCAGGCCCCGTGGTCTCGTAGTGAGCCAGAGGATTTGCGGGATTTCTGAACTGACGGAGCGATATGGCGCCCTCGGTATTTTTCAGGATCTCCTCGGCCTTTTCCTCGGCTCCGAGCATCCCGTCCTCTCTGGGAGTGTGTATGATCTCGGCTCCGAGAGCCCGCATGATCTGCTGCTTCTCCTCAGAGAACTTCAGCGGTACGGTAAATATCACTCTGTATCCCTGATTCAGCGCCGCTATCGCGATGCCTATACCGGTATTACCTGCCGTTGCATCGACTATCGTGCCTCCTTTTTTCAGTACACCGCGCTTTACGGCGTCATCAACCATATAGACACCTACGCGATCCTTCACACTTCCCGCCGGATTCATCAGCTCCAGCTTGGCAAAAAGCCCTACCTCCTTCTTTACATCCATGTGATTTATCTTCAGTACCGGAGTATGTCCTATCATACTCCGGATATCCATATGAACATCCATAATATCTCTCCTTAGTCTGTTATCGACGGTGCAACCGCCGGTCACCTCTCACTGTTTTTGATCGCCTGCTCGAGATCAGCTATCAGATCATCCACATCCTCGATGCCGACTGACAATCTTATCAGTTCATCTACGATGCCGACCTTTTGCCTGACTTCTGCAGGGATAGCCGCATGTGTCATACTTGCGGGGTGACAGACCAGAGACTCCACTCCTCCCAGGCTCTCCGCCAGGGTAACGAGCTTCAGTTTTTTGAAAAATGTTTTGTAGTCATATTTATCCTTCAATACAAATGATATCATCGCTCCAGGGCCTGCAGCCTGCTTTTTCTGAGTCTCATATCCGGGATCACTCTTCAGTCCCGGGAAGTAAACCTTGCTCACGTAACCGCTGTTCTCCAGCCATTCGGCGATCTTTACCGCATTCTCCACGTGGCGATCCATCCGGACACCGAGCGTTTTTATACCTCTTATGATGAGGAAACTGTCCTGCGGTCCGAGAACCCCTCCTCTCGAGTTCTGCAGATAGTAAAGTCTGTCTGCAAGCTCTTTATCACTCAGTGCGACCAGACCTGATACCGTGTCACTGTGACCTCCGAGATACTTTGTGCCGCTGTGGATCACGATGTCGGCACCAAGCTCGAGCGGCCTTTGCAGATACGGTGTTAAAAATGTATTGTCGACGATAACCAGTTTTCCATGCTTGTGTGCAACCTCCGATACCGCTTTGATATCAGTGACGGTCAGGAGCGGGTTCGCCGGTGTTTCTATATAAACGGCAACCACGCTCTCATCAATCGCTGCTTCCACGAGATCCGTCCGGGAGGAATCAACAATCTCGTAGGTTATTCCAAAGTTTTTAAACACATTGTCAAGTATCCTGAACGTCCCACCGTAGATATTATCCGATACAACCAGCTTGTCTCCGCTCTTAAATAATGACAGAACCGTATTTATCGCTGCCAGGCCGGACGCAAACGCCAGTCCGTATTCTCCGCCCTCGAGATCTGCGATCAGCTTTTCGAGAGCTGCTCTGGTGGGGTTTCCCGTCCTCGAGTATTCCCATCCGCCTCTGAGTTCACCGAGGCCATCCTGTTTATATGTAGATGTCTGATATATGGGCACGTTCACCGCGCCTGTTGTCTCATCTCCGTCGATCCCTCCGTGTATCAGGAGAGAGTTTAAATGTAAGCTCATGATCTGTTCCTTTCTGATGTTGTTCGTCACTATTCACGGCTGTCACTCCAGTTCGGAGAGTCCGTGCCTTCGGCACTCTACTGTCGCTATGCGACACTCTCCTCATGAAGTGGAGTGACAGCTTTCAGCCTGAATCACACTCATAAGTGCTTACGGATGCAAGCATCCGACGCTCTTATGTGCGTGATTCAGCCGTGAATAGTAACTGTTAAATCAAAATAGCCCGGATCCACCGACCCGGGCATGCGTTAAGATTATGGCTTAGCAACATCGTTGTTGATCAGGACGCACGAAAGACAAACCGAACGCCCCGGCCACATCTCTTACCCGGGATACTGACATTCGACAGCACATAGTATCGCACATCATGAACATTTGCTTTTCGGTCATACCTCGTACCTCCTTTCCAGGCATCTGACAAACATCTGAACCTCTGCGTAAGAACGATCACTATGCGATACGCTTCATCGATGCTTGTCTTTTGCTTATCAACTGTGCCTATGATAACACAGGAGTTATGGTTTGTAAATTACGGCGTGTTTATCATCTGTGATAAGTATCGGTTATCACAGCAACGTGTGAACTTCCACGGAGTTTGGCTTTCGTGTCTATTTCACACTTTATCAGATCGACTTATACTTAAGCAATTCATCAACGTAGGCCTGTCCGTATGCAGACAGGTCTCTTCCCTTTCTGATGATATATCCGATAGTAAGCGGATCCTCCTCCTTCAGTTTGATAGATACCAGGCCTTGCAGCGTAGAGTCCTTTTCCGCGAGCATACCCGAACCTATGGAGTAGCCTCCCAACTCGGCTATGATCTCCATCGTTGTAGCTCTGTCATCTGACCGGATCATTTTTCCAAAATCATAGTCGGCCATGGCCTCCTCTGTCAGATAAAGATTGCTATCATCACTCTGATCAAATGAGACACAAGGATAGTCCTTCAGATCCTCAAGTGAGATGTTTTTTCTTTTTGCAAACTTGTGATCCTTCCATACATATGCGTATGTCTCTCGCCTCATAAGCGGTGTAAAGTCGAGCATATATTCCTTGATCAGTTTTTTGATGATGTTTTCGTTTGCGCCGGAAAAAGAGATGATGCCCACCTCACTTTTCATATTTCTCACGTCATCGAGAACCTCTCTGGTCTTTGTCTCGTGTATTGAGAACATATATTTATCCGGAGAAAACATCCTGATCACAGCTGTGAATGCTTTGATGGCAAAATTGTAGTGCTGTGTCGAGACGGAGAATTTCTCTTTATCACCGCCTCCGGACAGATATCTGTCCTCAAGTATCTCATACTGTCCCACGGCTTTTTTAGCGTATTCGATAAACTCTCTGCCTTCGTCGGTGAGTGAGATACCCTTGTTCGTTCTTTCGAATATGAGTATACCGAGTTCGTCCTCCAGCTCCCGGATACTTGATGAGAGTGCGGGTTGCGAGATAAATAGTTTCGTCGAGGCCTCACGCATGGAGGAAGATCCTGCTACTGTCAGGACGTATTTGATCTGATTTATATTCATCTTATGAGTGATTCCTTTCTGTACGGAAAG
>JAFSTZ010000240.1 GCA_017445525.1 Eubacterium sp. | reverse complement strand
TATGGTCCGCTGGTAAGTATCAAGGTTGTCGGAGGAAAGGTGAAACTCATACGCTGCAGCAGCTAAGTCACTTTTGGGACAGAAAGGAATGATAATGAAAAATAAAACAGTTAAAAAAGGAATCACGATAGCACTCTCAGCAGCCCTGGCAGTATCAGGCCTGGTAAGCTCACCTGAGTCAGAGGCAGCGGCCAAACTGTCTATAACAGGGAAAGTTACAGTGACGGTTGGCAAAGCGAAGAAGCTGTCAATCACAGCCAAGGGATACACCGTGAAGAAGGTTACCTGCATAAGCGAAGCAAAAAATGTATCTATCAAAACATCGAAAAAGGCAGTCACCATCACAGCGAAAAAAGGGACTGCCGGTCAGGGTGACTATCTGGTCACTACGATAAAGGCAAAGAAAGGCAAGAAAACAAAGAACTACAAGTTCTATACTTCGGTGACCATACAGGGAGCATCAACCACTGAGTACATATCAACTGTTGACCAGTTGAAAAAGATCGATACCAAAAATTCCAAAGCAAAGTACATCCTTAAAAATGATATCGATATGTCGGGATGGACTAAACCGTTTGAAAGCATGTACTGCTCGATAGATGGCGCAGGATATACTCTGAAAAATCTATCAGTCCCTCTTGTCGGAAAGCTGTATGGAGGAACCATAGAAAACCTCACCTTTGATCTGGCGATGGGATCTGTTTACGAGCAGTGGGGAGATAAATACGTTGCTCCAATATGCTTTATTGGTCCGGGGAATAATCTTGAGACGGCAACTATTAGAAAATGCAGATCGACCGGAGAGATCAATCTTACAAATACATCCGGGTATGATCAAAGCAGCGATATGAACCCCATATATGTTGCGGGTTTAGTCGGGACAAATCCGAATAATTACGGGCAAATTGAGTATTGCTATAATCTGGCTTATATCAAAACAGCAGGTTATCCCAAGGTTGCTGTCGGCGGAATAATTGGAAATGTCGCCGGGAAAACAGGCGTGGCTGTGATCAGGGAGTGCAAAAACAGCGGTGGGATAAGCGTTGATAATTCCGGAGATACCGGAATGGGATGTGGTGTAGGCGGCATCGCAGGTTATGCCACGAGTTCAGCCGTGACAAAGGATTGTCTCAATACGAATAACGTGAACGCAACCAATAAAGACAGATCAGGTGGTGGTCTCACAGGATTTGGTGATCAGAGACTTGAAAATTGTATAAACCTCGCAGCGGCGGATTATGGCGTCGTAGGCGGGAAGGTAGATGAGGGCATCATAAAAAGCTGGAAGTACTCCGCGCAGATGTTTAAAAATGTTTACTTTAGCAGTTTAAATGAATATGGCTTTAACTGGGAAGGATCCCCGGTCGAGGTTCCGGGTGTGAAGTCTGTGTCGGACATGACAGATCAGTCAGTATTTGCGGGATTTGATTTTACAAATATATGGAAGATGACACCTGCGGGACCGGATCTCATAAACATACCGTCATGACAGTTTCCAGACATAAAAACCGTCACAAATACCATTATTTGGTACTTGTGGCGGCTTTTCTCTCTAGAAACTGTTAAAGACAGGATTATACCGACGTCAACACAATATATTGAAATCGGGGTAAATTGATGCGTTTATCCTACACGTGAAAACTGTATCATATTTCGATTATATCCCGTGGTCACGAGATATGCTTTATCATCGTGCGACTCCATCAGACCACTGAGGATAAAGCTGCTCAGTCCCTTGGTTTGCGCATCGGGATCAGTCAGATCAAAGAGAACTCCCGAATCACGCTCTATGATGAGGACATGGTCGTCTTCAAAAAAGAGTGAAAGCTCGATCATAACCGGTTTTTTAGCTGATTTATTGTGCTCGATGACAGTCAGTCCGATCTCCTCTGTAAAAAGCGACGCACGATTGGCGATCTCATCCGTATACTGATGAGCAAGCAGATGATCTCTCACCTGTTCAGACAAAGCTGATATCGCTTCTGCTGTGAGGTTATCATCCATAACTACTATTTCCGAGTCCATATCCTTCAATAGGTATGGAAAATTGTCTTTGCCAAATCGCAGATACACAAAGAGCAGGATGCTGATGATCGTCAGGATCGGTGCAATGACAAATCCGGCCCACATACCATTTATCCCGAAGATGATGGAACCAAGTATCGGAAGAAGGATGTATAGCAAACCGTTTTGGAAGCACGCGGCGATGGTTGCCATGCCGATACGGTCGATCAGCATATAGTAGGAAGTCGTGAGGGATACCACGCTGCAGAATATAAATCCAAGCGACACGATACGCAGTGCCGGTATCGCTGAAGCCAGATCGACGCTGTCTTTGACTCCGAACAGGCCGCAGAACTGCTTGGAGAAGATCCAGATAAGCAAGGTCGCTACCGCTCCTTCTATGATGGCTGCCTTGATCCCGGATCTCATAACTCTTTTGATAAGCTTGTGATTCTTTTCCCCAAAGTAGGTCCCGATAAGAGGTTGCATCGCCATACCTACGCCGTCCATAACAACGCCAAACTCTATCAGGCTGACAACCACAGCCAATGTGATCTGACCGGCCTGGCCGTAGTTGCGCGAAACAAAGCCGATCATCACATAGTCCATCAATCCCCAGCAGATATATACGGAAGAATCCACGATACTGTATCTTGATGTCAGCAGGAAGTCCTTGATGGACAGATGCCATACAAAGCGCAGAGTATTTTTCTTCTGAAAAAAGTGACAGAGGCAGGTGAGGATACCGAGAGTGTTTCCGACCACGGACCCGAGTATGATACCTGTCATCCCGAAAAACTTGGTCAGTATGATAGAGCAGATGATATTTCCGCCGATCTGAAAACCGTAGCAGATGTTGTTGCAGAGCTCGTCCCCGTCGCTGTAAACCATCTGTTCAAGATAGAAGACTACGATCGTTAAAAATGAGTTGACCGGGACAAATCGATAGTACTCGAGTGCTCTGGCCAGGATGTCATCAGATACTCCGCACATACTGAAATAAGCATCGCGGAAAAAGAAGAGGAACACCGCAGATATCAGTCCGATACCGATACTGATGATGAGACCCTGCCCGTAGATCTCGTCTGCCCGCTTTTTATGCATCGCGCCGACCTCACGAGCAAATACTATCCCGACACCTGTCGAGAGCAGATCTCCGAAAAATGTAACTATAGCAGTTACCGGTGTGATCGCGTTGATCCCGGCGACACCTGTTTTTCCGATGAAGTAACCGGCGATGATACTGTCACTAAGCAGCATCAGATACATTACGGCTTTAGTAAAGGTTCCGGAGATCAGCATGGAACCAAACTTTTTTTCACAAAATCCTTTCATGAAGTTCCTCCCATTATACTTAGTTGTAATACAGGTCGTATATATTTATGAACAGTATCTTATCATAAATTTTATTTTACTTATGTTTGTTTGTATTGTCAACTGTTTTGTCTCCTAATGAAAAAAAACACAGTATATATCGAGACTGGTGCAGACAGAAGATCAAAAAGAACGCCCTTTTTGCAGGCGTTCTTTTTATTGACAAAGCATGCTATATGCTACTCAATGTGTATTATAAACGTCACACTCTTTGAATTATAATACTTATCCGCTACTGCCTTCACTTTAAGTGTGTAGTCTCCCTTTTTCATTCCTTTGTACAAGGTCAACTTTTTTGTACTTAGGATAAAATAGAAATGAGCAGAGCTTTTAGTCGCCGTAATTTTGGTTTTATCATGTATGAGAGTGACTCCTACGCTACGCTACGTATAGGCACGGTACCCGAAATCACAGATTTCGACCGTGCTCTAAGCCTTCAGCCTGAATTACATCCATAGATATATATATACGGATGCAAGCATCCGATATATCTATGGATGCAATTCAGCCGTGAATAGTAACCAAAAACCAGCCTCTGGATAAGAGACTGGTTTTTAATTGCACACATCCGTACGAGCAGATAAGATAATCCTTCTACTCGATCTTGATCCTGTACGCCTGTATATCTATATCACTTGATCTTAACTTTCTTACTCAGACCATACTTACTCGGGTTCTTCTTGAGAGCCTTCTTGACAGATGCGCTCTTAACGATAAGAGTCTTCAGCTTCTTGGCCTTGCTGAATGCCTGATCTGAAACCTGAGTAACCGATACGGTCTGTCCGAGTGCAGTTACCTTTGCAGGGATAGTAAGCTTCTTTGCTTTGGTGTTCTCAACCTTGGTTACTGAGAAGAACGGCTTGCCCTTCTCAGTCATGCCTGACATAAAGGTCAGTCCACCTGTGCTTGCAACGTTATTCGGAGCAAGTACAACTCCCGTTTTGCGATCCTCAGGGATGGTAAGCTTATCAGTCGAAGCAGTGAAACTAACGCCCATATTGTATGTTACGGTTCCCAGAGACATACCGCCCATACCAAGTCCTGTTACGGTGCCCTCTGTATCCATCTTCAGCGGAGTGCCGTCAGCACCGAGATAAATAGTATCTGTTGAAGTCTCTGCAAGCTCAGCCAGTGCTTT
>JAFSTZ010000239.1 GCA_017445525.1 Eubacterium sp. | reverse complement strand
GGATTGATGTCGGATTCCGTCTTGTGGAGGGATTCATGGAGATGAGTCTGACAGACTATGGTCCCGGGGTTCCACAGGAGGAGCTGGCCCTGATCACCAACAAGTTTTACCGCGGAAAGCAGTGGGTGGAAAGCGGTGAGGGCGGAAACGGCCTTGGCCTCTATATCGCCAGGACCCTTATGGAAAAAATGGACGGTGAGCTTATGGTTGACAATACCGGCAGCGGCCTGAGGATCACACTCACTATACCGCTCAGTTAAGAATTTGATAAGAATTTAATAATACTTGTATAAAGAAATCTTAATAGAAATTATATATAATGCAAAAGAAGAGTAAGGAGAATGTGCGCTCAGCAATGGAGTCGTGCATTTGGCATCAGCAAATCCTAATTATTCAGAAAGGATGCATGTATATGATTTCTTCTATTTTAAGAACAGAAAAGCTCTGTAAATCTTTTTCAAACGGAGGCATGCAGCAGCATGTCATCAAGAATCTTGATCTCGAGATCCGTGAGGGTGACTTCACGGTGATCATGGGAGCCTCGGGCTCCGGCAAATCCACACTTCTATATGCTCTTTCCGGGATGGACAAACCCACCATGGGCAAGGTCTTTTTCGGAGAGGAACAGATCCAGGATTACTCGAACGACGAACTGGCTGTATTTCGTCGCGGCAACTGCGGATTTGTTTTTCAGAGTATCTATCTGCTCGATAACCAGACTGTGCTTGACAATGTATTAACCGCTGCATTTATAGTTCAGAAAAATACTCCCGAGCTTGTGAAAAAAGCAAAGGATCTACTGCGGATGGTCGGACTGTCGGATGAAGATATGAAGAAATATCCCAACCAGTTATCGGGCGGCGAGGCTCAGCGTGTCGGTATAGTGAGAGCGATCATCAACGACCCCGGGATCCTTTTTGCAGATGAGCCGACGGGGCAGCTCAACTCGGCATCCGGCAAGGACGTTCTTGATATTTTTACTGATATAAATATGCGCGGGCAGACGATCGTGATGGTAACGCATGATCTGAAGACGGCACTCAGAGCAAACAGAGTTTTGTATCTGCGTGACGGCGGTATCGTAGGTGACTACAGTATGTCTGCATACAGTGAAGAAGATATAAAGGAACGGAGAAACAAGTTAACTGCGTTTTTGGAGGATATGGGCTGGTAATTATATTGTTGTTACAGCTGCGAATAGTTATCTATGTAAACCTGTAGGATGAGGCTGTGCATGGAGGTAAACATGAAGAGTTTGAGATTATCTTTATTTAATATAAAAAAGAACAAAAAAGAAGCCGTCGGTATCCTGTTTTTGACGCTGATCACAACATTTATGTTGTCGATAGTAGTGATCAATCGGCCGAAGATAGATGCTGCCTTTGATGAGAGTTTTGAGGCTTCAGGAAGCTATACGGACTGTGTTATGATCATGACAGATAAGTACCGCGATGAGTTCAGAGATATCCTGAAAAAAGAATACGGGATCGATGAGGTTTCCGAGGGAAAACTGATAAACTATCCTTTGGTAGATTCGATAACAAAGGAGGGGGATGCGGTTGCTTATAACTATATGTTTGTAACTGAAAAAACAGAGCGCAAGATGGAATCGTTCAAAAAGCTGGACTGTATGTCGGAAGAGAAGATAGCTGAGCTTGACCATCCGATCTGGTTGCCGGTTTCCTTTCAGATCGTCAAGGGTTTTGAGCTGGGAGATGATTTTATCATCCTCAAAAATGGTAGTGAGTATGCCTTTACCGTAGTCGGTTTCTATGAGACGGGACTTTACAGTTCGGATGGATATAGTTATAAGGTTATTCTTTCGGATGCTGATTATGAGTTGTTCGCAAAGCTCTTTCAAAACGATCAGGG
>JAFSTZ010000027.1 GCA_017445525.1 Eubacterium sp. | reverse complement strand
TCCGAAGGTTTTTTTACAAAAGGTATGGAGTCCAAGATCAAGGAGGTCGGTCTGGAGACAGCCTTTGCGACACTGACTGAAGGGAACAGAGAACTGGGCAGGATCCGGGACAGTACCGGATTATATGTGCTGTATCTGCAGGATGAGATAGAACAAAAGGTGCTTGTCGATCTTCATGATATCCTGAATATCGATGCCAAGCGTGTCGTTATCATAGGCGAGAGTGAGGATTATGATCAGATCAAAAAGATCATCCCCATAACGCAGATATTGAAGTGGTTTGACAGGCCTCTGGATATGAATGCTTTTATCAAATGTGTTCGCACATACTTTGAGGGTGAGGTTGTTGTTGAAGAAAAAAAGACCATCCTTATTGTCGATGACGACATCACATATATGAGACTGATATATGACTGGTTGAAGGAGGACTATCAGGTGGGTATGGCATCCTCCGGAGTACAGGCTATATCGTGGCTTGTTAAAAATGATGCGGATCTGATATTGCTTGATTATGAGATGCCGATAGTGTCAGGATCCCAGGTCATGGGGATGTTGAAAAGTGATGCGATGACGGGTAATATCCCGATCATGTTCCTGACCGGAAAAGATGATATAAATATTGTAAAAGAAGTACTGGAATTAAAGCCGGTTGATTATATCCTAAAGTCGATAGATAAGATGGCATTGCTCGGCAAGATCAAGAAATATTTTGCTTCTCAGAGGAAGCCGGAAATCGTTTGATATTTATAGAAAAATATACTTGACAAATCTTAATTTATGTTTTAACATAAAAGTTGCTGTTTGATACAGCAACTTTTTTGCGCGAATAGCGAACACCATGCATGAAAGCTTGCTTTCTATGCATGGTTGAGCAAACAGTCATCGAGAAAGCTTCGCTTTCGAGATGGACGCAGTCGAATCGAGTAGGGAGGATAAATCCTCCTACTCGATTTTATCGGGAGGTAGAAGATAGATGAAAACGATCATAGAACGGTTGGAGGATATCGTGGGATCTGCCTTTGAAAAAAGCGGATATAAAAGCTCCTACGGCAAAGTGAAGGTTTCGGACAGGCCGGACCTGTGCGAGTTTCAGTGTAACGGTGCCATGGCGGCTGCAAAGGAATATCACAAAGCTCCTATACAGATAGCAAATGATGTTGTGGAAAAGCTTTCTGTATATGAAGCATTTGACAAGACGGAAGCAGTGAATCCCGGATTTATCAATCTGGATATCAATCCCGGCTTTCTCGCCGAAGTTGTTCAGTCGATAAACGATGATGAGAGACTGGGTGTGCCGGTGCCCGAAAAGCCTTCGACCATCATCGTGGACTATGGTGGGGCGAATGTAGCCAAGCCTCTTCACGTCGGACATCTCAGACCTGCCATCATAGGCGAGAGTATAAAGAGGATATGTGCATATATGGGGCACAAGGTGATAGGCGATGTCCATCTGGGTGACTGGGGACTTCAGATGGGATTGATCATAGCTGAGCTGCGAAAACGTCAGCCGGATCTTCCGTATTTTGATGAGGGACATACGGGAGAGTATCCGAAGGAGCCGCCGTTTACCATAAGTGATCTGGAGGAGATCTATCCTGCTGCGTCTGCCAGGTCAAAGGAGGATGATGCCTTCAGGGAGGAAGCCGAGGAGTGCACCAGAAAGCTTCAGGAGGGCTTTGAACCGTATATGGCCATATGGCGTCATATCATGGATGTCTCCGTGGAGGATCTGAAAAAGAACTATGATAAGCTTGATGTTCACTTTGATCTGTGGAAAGGCGAGAGTGATGTCGAAGGCTATATACCTGATATGATACAGGATCTGAAGGACAGAGGTTTTGCATATGAAAGTGACGGTGCTCTTGTTATAGATGTGACCGAGGAGGGAGATTCCAAGGAGCTTCCGCCGTGTATCATCCTGAAGTCAAACGGTGCAACACTTTATGCAACAACAGATCTTGCTACCATCATTGAGAGAGAGAAGTTGTATAAGCCTGACAAGATGGTTTATGTTGCAGACAAGAGACAGTCACTTCACTTTACTCAGGTGTTCAGAGTCGCCAAGAAGACCGGGCTTACAGGCAAGGATACCGAGCTTACACATATCGGCTTTGGAACCATGAACGGTCCGGACGGAAAACCTTTTAAGACCAGGGACGGAGGGATACTGCGGCTTGAAGAACTTCAGAGACAGATAGTCGATGAAGTCAGGAGAAAGATGACTGAAAGTCGTGAGTATGACAGTGCGGAGCTTGATGAGATTTCAGAGAAGGTCGGGCTGGCTGCACTGAAGTACGGAGACCTGTCAAATCAGGCTGTAAAGGATTATGTATTTGATATAGAGAGGTTCGCATCATTTGAGGGGAATACAGGTCCCTATATCCTATACACCATAGTCAGGATAGGTTCTGTTTTTGAAAAATATATATCCGGCGGCGGACGTGTGGATGAGGACGAGGAGTTGATGGCGCCCGAAAGTGCCAGTGAGAAAGATCTGATGCTTTGTCTGACCGGATTTGCCGATATGATGGAGAATGCTTACAGAGAGCTGGCTCCGCATAAGGTTTGTCAGTATCTGTTCTCTTTGTCGGAGGCGTTTAACAGGTTTTATCACGAGACGAAGATCCTGACGGAACCGGATGATGACAGGAGAAACTCATATCTGAGGCTGATCGGCCTGGTGAAGAGAGTTCTGGAAACGGGGATCGGACTACTCGGCTTTGAAGCGCCTGATAAGATGTGAGCGAGTTTGACCGTTAGGCCTCGCGCGAGAGTGTATGATTATAGGAGGAAACGAATATGTTCATCGGAAGAGAAAAAGAGTTAAAGCAGCTCGAGAGTTGTTTCAAAAAAAATGAAAACGACATAATGATCCTTTATGGCCGTGAAGGTGTCGGCAAAACCACTTTGGTAAAGGAGTTTGCCAAGGGAAAGGTCGTTATATACTACCAGGCGAGAGAACTTTCAGAAAAGGAGCAGTGCAGATACTTCGACAAGAAAAAGGAAGAGATAGCACAGTTTTTGTTAAGCCCGGCAAATGAGAAATGCTGCTTTGTCATAGATGAGTTCGATCTGATGCAGAAGGGTTACAAAGACTTTTTCAAGGATTTTATGTCATATCTTCAGACGCTTCCGATCGGACAGGTGATGATCCTTTTGGTCAGCTCTTCGGTACAGTGGATCGAGAACAAGATGGCCGAGGAGGCACCTGAGCTCATAGGTGAGATATCTGCGCTGATCAAGCTCAGAGAGTTCACCTTTATGGAGATGGTGGATCGTTTTCCGAACAGCTCAACTGAGGAGATCATCACTGTTTACGGGATACTTGGAGGAGTGCCTGAGTATCTTGATCTGTGGAATCCAAAAGAGTCTGCCAAGAAAAACATCATCAGACTTTTCCTGAGCAATCATGCTTTGTTAAGGAAAGAGCCTTCGAGATTTTTAAAGACCGTTCTGAGAGAGCTTCCTTACTACAACACCATACTTTCTGTGCTGGCAGAGGATGAACCGAAACTGAATTATCTATATAACAGAACCGGTTTTTCCAGAGCAAAGATATCGGTATATATCAAGAATCTTATCCAGCTTGATGTGGCATCCAAGATCTTTTCATTTGAGCCGGATAAAAAGGACGCAGTACAGAAGGGATTATACGGTATCACAGACTCTCTGCTTGAGTTTTATTTCAAGCTGATATATCCGAATATTTCCGATCTCGGAGTGCTTTCACCGGATGATTTTTATGCTAAATATATAAAGGATGAACTCGTTACTTTGATGGAAAAATCATACATCAGAGTTTGCAGGGAATTCATGGATCTGATGAGCAGATACGACAGGCTCCCGGAAAAGTTCGGTGCGTTTACAAGCATGTACGGAAAGACCGGTTTTATCCCGCTGGTATCGAGAAGTGAAAACGGCAAGATATTGATCGGTGATTGCAAGTGGAGTGCAAAACCGATGAGCATGAAGGATTTTGAGGGGCTGCTTGATCGGACCAATCAGCTTGGCCATGAGGCGGATTACTATTATCTGTTTTCGCGTGCCGGCTTCACTCCGGAGCTGGCTGCCATGGCTACTAATATGGATAATATCAATTGTGTGTCGCTGGAGGACCTGTAGGTAATGCTCCGGGACGGCTGATGTTCGACGCATGTTTTCTCCACACGATAAAGTGTGTCGAAAACATGCGCGAACGCCCGTCCCGTGTCAGACTTGCAGATATCCGGCTCCGCGCAGAGATATGGCGTGCATAAAAGATGCCATAGCAGTGGGACAGCTCTGCAATCCATAAAAGGAGAGATTTATGGATAGGTTATATAAGTATGTCAGCTCGCTGGTGATGTATAACGGGTCGAGGAAGGATACGATATTGGCGAGGCTCGGTGAGCTGATCAAGAATTATGAGATCAATCCGGTTTCGGGGAGAAACCCGCAGGCTGAGATAAATGATGAGATCCACAAGTTGCTTGAGATCGCGACCAGATATGGATTTACAGAGAATCTGTGGAAGTCATATGTTGCATATCTTATGGCAACGGATGAGAATCCTTTCAGTATCCTTTGCGAGATGGTCGGTGCAGCTGAGGGAGCATCCGCCAATCTTATAGTTAAAAAGGATATGGAGAATTTTTATCATATTTATAATTATGATTTTACCAAATCAGAGAGTGTTATCGGGACGGATGTTTTTACTTTATTATCTCACTATACATCCATGCACAAGGAGGCAAACACCTATAATACCGGTGTCAGCGAGAAAGTAAAACTTTTACGTGCTGAGTTGGATCACGGTGAAAACGGAGATGATTTTTTCAGAATAATAACTGATTTTTATAAGAGATTCGGAGTAGGAAAGCTGGGACTGAACAAGGCATTCAGACTTGATGGATCGGGTCGTGATATGGAGATAATTCCTGTTACAAATACTTCCGATGTAACGCTGTCACATCTTGTGGGTTATGAGGATCAGAAGGAGAGACTGATAGAGAACACAGAGGCTTTTGTTATGGGCAGACCGGCCAATAACGTGCTTCTGTACGGTGATGCGGGTACCGGTAAATCTACCTGCATCAAGGCGATCATAAATAGGTACTACGACAAGGGGCTCAGGCTTATAGAGATATATAAGCACCAGCTCAGAGAACTGTCACAGGTGATCTCTCAGGTTAAAAACAGAAACTACAGATTCATCATTTATATGGATGATCTTTCGTTTGAGGATTTTGAAACAGAGTATAAATATCTCAAGGCGGTTATCGAGGGAGGCATGGAGATAAGACCGGAGAATGTGCTTATCTAT
>JAFSTZ010000238.1 GCA_017445525.1 Eubacterium sp. | reverse complement strand
CCGCAGAGCCCGCAGCTGTTTAAGCAGCTTCTGATGTGTTCGGGATATGACAGATATTTTCAGATCGCAAGATGCTTCCGTGACGAGGATCTGAGGGCGGACAGACAGCCTGAGTTTACCCAGATCGACATGGAGCTTTCATTTGTTGATATAGATGATGTTATAGATGTAAATGAGCGACTACTGAAAAAAGTATTTGATATAGTAGGAGTCGATGTTCAGATCCCACTGCAGAGGATGCCGTGGATCGAAGCGATGAATCGTTTTGGGTCGGATAAGCCCGATACCAGGTTCGGTATGGAGCTTGTTGATGTGACGGATGTCGTGAAGGGATGCGGCTTCGGAGTGTTTACCGGCGCCATAGAAGCAGGCGGCTCCGTGCGTGGTATATGTGCCAAAGGGCAGGGAGATATGCCCCGAAAGAAGATCGATAAGCTTGTAGACTTTGCAAAGGATTTCGGAGCAAAGGGGCTTGCTTACCTGTGTGTCAATGAAGACGGAACATATAAATCCTCGTTTGCCAAGTTTATGAGCGAGGATGAACTCGATAACCTTGTAAAGGCCATGGGTGGTGAGAAGGGTGATCTGCTTCTTTTTGCTGCCGATAAAAATAAAGTTGTCTGGGATGTGCTCGGAAACTTGCGACTCGAGTTGGCAAAACAGATGGAGATCATCGATGAGTCAAAGTTCAATTTCCTCTGGGTGACTGAGTTCCCGCTTCTCGAGTACAACGATGAGCTCGGCCGTTATCAGGCTATGCATCATCCGTTTACCATGCCGATGGAGGAGGATCTGCAGTATCTTGACAGCGATCCGGGAAGAGTCAGAGCTGAGGCATATGATATAGTATTGAACGGAACTGAGCTTGGCGGTGGATCGATCCGTATACACAGGGATGATATCCAGGAGAAGATGTTTGATGCGCTTGGATTTACCAGAGAGAGAGCATACGAGCAGTTTGGATTTTTGCTTGATGCATTTAAGTACGGAGTTCCACCTCATGCGGGACTTGCTTACGGGCTTGACCGTATGATCATGCTGATGGTCGGAGCCGAGTCGATCAGGGATGTTATAGCTTTTCCGAAGGTAAAGGATGCGTCGTGCCTGATGACTGAGGCACCCGGTGAAGTTGATGAGGCACAGCTTGAGGAGCTGGGACTGGCGATCGTCAAAAAAGAAGCAGAAGATGATCAGTAAAATGTAACAGGAACTGACAGGCGATCGATAACGCCTGCGCAAATATTTATCTTTAAGAATGGAGGTAGGATCATGGCAGTAACTAAAGAGAAGTTCGGAACAACAAAGGATGGGGTTGGAGTTACTAAGTTTACGATCACAAATAAAAACGGCATGAGCATTTCTCTGCTTGATTACGGTGCGATCGTACAGGCGATCTGCGTACCGAACAAGGACGGTGTGGTAAAAGATATCGCGCTTGGATTTGATGATGTTGCAAGCTACGAGGTAAATGGATGCTTCTTCGGAGCGTTTGTCGGACGCCATGCAAACCGTATCGGAGGTGCACGCTTCGAGCTGAACGGAACAGAGTATAAGCTTTTGAAAAATGATGGCGATAATAATCTTCACGGCGGTGATCCGGGCTATCACAAGCTTATGTATCGAGGAGATACGGCAGGAGATAACAGCGTGTATTTTGAGAGAGTCAGTCCTGACATGGAGCAGGGATATCCGGGTGCTCTTGAACTGAAGGTCACCTACACACTTACCGATGACAACGAGTTCAAGATCGAGTATTTTGCCCGCTCTGACGCTGATACCATCTACAATCCGACGAACCATACATACTTCAACTTCCTCGGACATGACGGCGGCGACATCACACATCACACATTAAAGATAAATGCGGACGCCATAACAGAGGCAAGTGCTGATCTGATCCCGAACGGAAATCTCATACAGGTCGAGGGAACACCTTTTGATTTCCGTGAGCCGAAAGATATCTATGTTGATATCGAGGCTGATAATATCCATCTTAAAAATGCAGGAGGATATGATCATAACTTCTGCATAAATAAGGAGCCGAGAGAGTATGGTTATGCCGCTACCGTTTCGGAGAAAACCTCGGGTATAAGCATGGATATTTATACTGATCTTCCTGGTATGCAGTTCTACTCAGGAAACTTTATCGAGCATGAGGAGGGCAAGTCCGGCACCGTATATACCAAGAGATCCGGCATGTGCTTTGAGTCACAGTTCTATCCGAATGCGGTAAATGTTCCGTCATTTGTATCATGCTATCTCCCGAAGGGTGAGGCGTTTAACTCGACAACAACTTATAAGTTCAGCTGGTAAAATATAGTATTCAGAGAAATGGCAGCTACCGCGGAATAGCACTGCGGTGGCTGCTTTATTGATAAATCAAAAGGAGCGTATATGATAATAATAAAAAACGGAAGAGTAGTAGATCCGGCAAGCGGGCGGGATGAGATAACGGATGTTGCCATAGACGTAGACAGGATAGTATCGATCGGGAAAGATCTGCCGGTCGGAAACGGCGATGAGGTTATCGACGCATCCGGCTGTGTAGTTGCGCCCGGGCTGATGGATGCTCACGTGCATTTCAGGGATCCGGGTTTTACCTACAAGGAAGATATAGATACGGGTGCAGCGGCTGCAAAGAAGGGTGGATTTACCACGGTTGTCTGCATGGCTAATACTAACCCTGTTGTTGATAATATGGAAACGCTAAAGTACGTTCTTGATAAGGGAGCAAAGACCGGTATCCATGTTCTGAGCTGTGCTACTGTGACAAGGGGTATGCAGGGCAAAGAGCTCGTGGATATGGAAGGACTGACTGCTTCAGGTGCAGTGGGATTTACCGATGACGGGCTTCCGATAATGGATGAAAAGCTGCTTTTTTCTGCATTTATAGAAGCAAAGAAACTGGGTATGCCGGTGAGCCTTCATGAAGAGGATCCTCTGTTTATAAAAGGACCCGGGGTGAACCAAGGAGCTGTATCTGAAAAGCTGAACTACGGCGGAGCGCACCATACGGCAGAGGATGTGATGGTTACGAGAGACTGTGCTCTTGCCATGCATACGGGAGCGAAGGTTTGTATCCAGCATATCAGTTCGGCGGTTTCGGTAGAGATGATCAGGACATTCAAGGATCTGGGGACGGATATACATGCTGAGGCTACGCCACATCATTTTTCTTTGACGGAAGAGGATGTGCTGAAGTACGGGACGAATGCGCGTATGAACCCTCCTGTGCGGACGGAAAAGGACAGACAGGCGATCATCGAGGGGATCAAGGACGGTACGATCGATATGATAGTTACCGATCATGCTCCGCACTCGGCAGAGGAAAAGGCAAAGCCCATGGCTGAGGCTCCGAGCGGGATCATCGGGCTTGAGACTTCGCTTGGACTCGGGATACTGAATCTCGTAAAGCCCGGGCATATCAGCATGATGAAGCTTATGGAGCTGATGAGCCTTAATCCTGCCAAGTTTTACGGGTTGGAGCTCTGGTCGGTCAGCGAGGGATTTGCGGCCGATATAGTTATATTTGATCCGGATAGGACATGGAAGGTAGGAGAGTTTGCATCCAAGGCAAACAACTCGCCGTTTATCGGATGGGAGCTTCCGGGACAGGTGATGTATACAATCTGCGGAGGAAAGGTAGTGTATAAAGCTTAGATAAATGTACGGGAAACGCTGAAATAAGCGTTTTGGACAGGTGTGTCAGATAGTGCAATATGCTGTTTCGAGAAATTTCGTATGCTTTAAATAGATGCCCTAAAATCGTTGGTCTGCGAAAAACACGTAATATATTAAGTCGAAAAAAAACGAAAATTTACAAATTGTTTACAATTTGGTCATACCTGATTTACAAAATAACTGTATAATGCAAAACATAGGATAAACACTACAAAGAAAAACGATGAATGCTACAATATTTTTCTTTTCATATGCTTTTGGTGATTTTTATACCAAACTTTCTCCTCTTTTTATTATAAGAGACGACGGTTCCCCACCGTCGTCTCTTTACTTGTGCACACGCATATAGTAGGAAATCCTTCTACTCGATTGTTGACAAATCGCTTAATTTATTGTAAAATATGAATGAGTTAGGATTACTTCATGTGGAAGTGAGGTGATTATGTATGGGAGGGTATGCAATGACGGATTATCAGTATCAAAGTATATTAAAGTCCATCAAGATGATCCTTCATGGTTGTTCGAGTATAGAGGAAGCAGAGCAGCGGATAGATGAACTTCTGGAAAGGGATCAACCCAAGAAAAAAGAAGAGGATGATGGATAAAATGCGAAATTAAGAGTCGTTTCTGCGGAAACGGCTCTTATGAAGTATTATAAAAAGTGAATTGGTGAAGGAGGTATCAAACGTGGGATTCTCAACCTTTCGTGGTGGTGCGCACCCCTATGAAGGCAAGGCTTTATCCGAGAACAAACCGATCGGCAAGATCGATCCGGGCGATGAACTCGTATTCTCGATGAGCCAGCATATCGGCGCGCCCGCGACACCTGTGGTGCAGGTTGGCGATGTGGTGAAGATGGGGCAGAGGATTGGCGAGGCCAGTGGATTTATCTCGGCAAACATCGTAAGCTCCGTGTCCGGTACGGTCAAGAAGATCGAGCCGAGACTTCTCTCATCCGGTGCCAAGGCTACATGCGTGGTGATCGAAAACGACAAACAGTACACACCTATTGAAGGACTCGGAGAGGAGAGGGATTATAAATCTCTGAGCAAGGAGGAGATCAGACAGATCATCAAGGATGCCGGTATCGTCGGCATGGGTGGTGCAGGATTTCCGACCAACGTAAAAGTAACTCCGAAAAACGAGGATCAGATCGATCATGTTATCATCAACGGAGCCGAGTGCGAGCCCTATCTGACATCCGACTATCGTCTGATGCTGGAGAGGCCTGAGGAGCTGATAGAGGGACTCAGGGTGGTGCTTTCTCTTTTTGATAATGCAAAGGGAGTTATCGCCATCGAGGACAACAAGCCCGAGGCTATCGAAAAACTGTCATATCTGACAGAAAGCGATCCCAATATTTCTGTAAAAAGACTGAAGACAAAATATCCGCAGGGTGCAGAGCGTCAGATCATATATGTGACGACGGGCAGAAGACTGCATGCAAAGCTTTTGCCGGCTGACGTGGGTTGTATCGTGGACAATGTCCAGACGATGCTTGCCATCTATGATGCGGTAGTGAAGCAGACACCGTCCATGACCAGAGTTATGACGCTGACCGGTGAGGCTATGGCTGATCCGCAGAACTATCTGGTAAGGTTCGGTACATCACATGCTGAGGTTCTGGAGGCTGCAGGCGGACTTAAGCCCGAGGGCGCTGCCAAGCTGATATCCGGTGGGCCGATGATGGGTATGGCGATGTTTGATCTGAACACGCCGATCACCAAGACGAGTTCGTCCATCCTCGCCATGAGTGCTGATGAGGTTGCTGCAAACGAGCCGACAAACTGTATACGATGCGGTCGATGTGCAACCGTGTGTCCGTGTCATCTGGTACCTCAGATGATGGCACAGGCCGGCGAGAGAAATGATCTGGAGTCCTTCCAGGCACTGAACGGTATGGAGTGCTACGAGTGTGGAACATGTACATTTGTATGTCCTGCAAAGAGGAGACTGACCCAGACATTTAAGATGTGTCGTCAGGCTGTCATGGCTATAAACAGAAAGAAACAGGCTGAGGCTGCCGCCAAGAAAAAGGCAGAGGAAGAGAAGAATAAAACCGAGCTTGATATAGCGAAGGCCGAGGCAGAAAAGGCAAAAGCCGAAGCAGAGGCTGCAAAGGCCGAGGCGGAAAAGGCAAAGGCTGAGGCAGAGGCTGCAAAGGCTGAAGCGGAAGCAGCCAAGAACGGAAAGGAGGATGCGTGATCATGGAAAACGAAACAAAGCTTTTGAGCGTATCCTCATCACCTCACGTGAGAGACAGATCGTCAACAAAGTCTATCATGCGTGATGTATGTATCGCTCTTATACCTGCTACGGCGGTAGGTATCTATAATTTCAGACTCAGTGCGGTACTTGTTATACTGACAACCTGTGTTACATGTATTCTTGCTGAATGGATCTGGCAGAAATGTATGAAGCAGCCGGTGACGACGAGTGATTTTTCGGCGTTGCTTACAGGACTTCTCCTGGCATTGAACCTGCCCGCTACTATCCCTCTGTGGATGTGTGTTGTCGGTGGTGTGTTTGCGATCATCATTGGTAAGCAGGTGTTTGGCGGACTGGGTATGAACTTCATGAACCCTGCTCTTGCAGGAAGATGTTTTATGGTTCTCTCCTTCTCGAGTGCGGTTACCAGCTTTACCATCAAGGAGGGTGCTGACTGGATGTACGGTATCGCTGTGGATGCCACATCAAGTGCTACTCCGCTTATGCATGTAAAGACCGGAGCCATGATGGGAGACCTTCCTTCACTCAAAGATATGTTTCTCGGAACCACGACGGGTACCATCGGTGAGACCTCAGTGATAGCTCTTTTGATCGGAGCTGCGTATCTGCTGATCAGAAAGATCATCACCTGGCATATCCCGGTTATCTATATCGCAACATTTGTATGTATAGACTTTATCTATCAGTGTGTCATGGGCGGAGCACCGTATCCGATCCTCTACGAGCTTTGCGGAGGCGGTCTGATGCTGGGTGCATGGTTCATGGCGACAGACTATGTGACGAGTCCCATCACGCGGAAGGGTCAGGTCATATATGCGATACTGCTTGGACTTTTGACAGCCTTGTTCAGGTTCTTCGGCGAGAGTGCGGAGGGTGTGTCATTTGCCATCATCATCGGCAACTGTGCGGTTCCTCTCATCGAGCGTTTCACCATACCGAAGCCTTTCGGGCTGGAGAAAAAGAAAAAGGAGGTGGCGTGACATGGAAAAGAAAAAAGACACTATGGTTAAAGACGCCATCATCCTCTGTCTGATAACACTTGTGCTCGGCGCCGTGCTGGCAGGGGTCTATGCCATCACCAAGGATCCTATCGATCAGGCGCAGGCCAAGACCAACAACGAAGCGTGTGCGAAAGTAGTTGCTTCCGGTGACAGTGTTCAGGACAACGATGAGGCTACTGTTACAGCTGCGGAAGAGTACTTCAAGGTGCACGATCTTTCAAACAAAGAGGTTGAAGAGGGAGCCGACAACCGGGCTGCGTGGGTGCAGATAGAAGAGGCTCATCCGACTGCAAACGGCGGAACGGTATATCTCGTAAGTGCAAAGAAGGGTTACGGCGGTGAAGTAAACTTCGCACTGGGAGTTGATGCCGAGGGAACCCTTACGGGTATATCCATCACTGCTCAGTCAGAGACCGCAGGACTCGGAGCCAACTGTACCAACGAGGATTGGCAGGCGGGTTTTGCAGGTAAAAAGTTACCCGATGATCCTTCACAGAACATGTATAACAAAGAAGCAGCTACCGATACGCAGGTTCAGGCGCTTTCAGGTGCCACGGTTACCAGCCGTGCCGTAACCAATGCCGTAAAGGGTGTTCTTTTCTTTGATACAACAGGAAAGGAGGCTGCGTGATGAGTGTATTTGCTGAACGTTTGAGCAACGGACTTATAAAAGAGAATCCCACATTTGTCCTGATGCTCGGTATGTGTCCGACTCTGGCCGTAACTTCATCGGCTATAAACGGTGTCGGTATGGGACTTTCAACCACAGTCGTTCTGGTGCTTTCTAACATGCTGATATCAGCACTTAGAAAAATAATCCCGGACAAGGTCAGGATCCCGGCCTTTATCGTGGTTGTCGCTTCCTTCGTAACGATAGTACAGTTGTTGCTGAAGGCCTATGTGCCTTTCCTTGATGCGGCGCTGGGTGTTTATATACCGCTTATCGTGGTTAACTGTATCATCCTCGGTCGTGCGGAGTCTTATGCATCCAAGAATCCTGTTATGGCATCCTGCTTTGACGGACTCGGTATGGGACTCGGATTTACCGTCGGACTTACCTGTATAGGTATTGTGAGAGAGCTTTTGGGAGCAGGCTCGATATTTGGATTTGAGGTTATACCTTCTGTTGCAAATATCGCCATCTTTGTTATGGCACCAGGAGCATTTTTCGTACTGGCGGGTCTTACGGCTCTGCAGAACCGTATATTCCTTTCTCCTTCGGCAAAGAAGGAGCAGAAGGACAAAGCGCCTGAGACTCCGGAGTTCACTGAAGATGAGATGGATAATAAGGCAGCTACCATGGATGATTCTGTTCTTGCAACAGTTGAGGAAAAGGTGGAAGAGGGAGGTGACAGGTTATGACATTGTTTACGATATTTTTTGCGGCCGCTCTGGTCAACAACTTCGTGCTCAGTCAGTTTCTGGGTATCTGTCCGTTCCTCGGTGTATCCAAAAAGGTTCAGACAGCAGCCGGTATGGGAGGCGCGGTAATATTTGTCATCACTATCGCCTCGTTGATCACCAGCACACTTTATAATCTGTTGCTGGCGCCAAACGATCTGGCTTATCTGAACACGATCGTATTTATACTCGTGATCGCTGCTTTGGTGCAGTTCGTCGAGATGTTTATGAAAAAGGCCATGAAGGGTCTTTATCAGGCACTCGGTGTGTATCTGCCGCTGATCACAACAAACTGTGCAGTGCTCGGAGTGGCACTTCTCAGTGTGCAGAATGAAGATAATATCCTCGAGGCAACCATCAGGGGACTCGGGGCGTCGGTCGGATTTTTCCTGGCGATCTGCCTGATGGCCGGCATACGTGAGAAACTTGAAAACAGCAATATTCCGTCTGCCATGAAGGGAACGCCTATCGTGCTTGTTACGGCAGGTTTAATGGCTATCGCCTTCTGCGGCTTCGGCGGCGTCAGCTTTTAACCGAATAATAAGGGAGATTGATTATGACTACAATTATAATTTTTTCTATCATCCTGCTGGCGGTGCTCGGTATACTTATCGGACTTCTTTTGGGAGTTGCCGGAAAAGTATTTGCCGTTGAGGTGGATGAGAGGGTTACAAAGGTGCGTGAGTGTCTTCCGGGAAACAACTGCGGAGGCTGCGGATTCCCCGGTTGTGACGGATTGGCGGATGCCATCGTGGCAGGAACCGCACCGGTAAACGGCTGTCCGGTCGGAGGTGCTCCGGTGGCTGCCGAGATAGGAAAGATCATGGGTGTTGATGCCGGAGCATCGGCAAAGAAGGTAGCATATGTAAAGTGCTCGGGTACCTGTGATAAAGCAAAGAATAAATATGAATACGTCGGTATCGGGGACTGTCGTGCGGCAGCAGCGATACCGGGGGCAGGCGGAAAGGCTTGCTCGACCGGATGTCTGGGACTTGGTTCCTGTGTGACGGTCTGCCAGTTTGATGCCATCCATATAAATGCCGGCGGTATCGCAGAGGTAGATCGAGAAAAATGTGTTGCCTGCGGCAAGTGTGTGGAGACCTGTCCTAAGCATCTTATCGAATTGATACCGTATGCTTCCGAGAAGTTCAAGACGTTCTATATGGTCAAGTGTGCTTCGACTGATAAGGGACCGGCTGTTATGAAGGTATGTGAGGCCGGATGTATCGGCTGCGGTATCTGTGAGAAGAGCTGTAACTTTGATGCGGTTCATGTGGAGAACAATATCGCACATATCGATCCGGATAAATGTCGTGGCTGTGGTCTCTGCTCTATGAAGTGCCCGAAGAAGGTTATCGTGGATATCTCAACCGGATTGCCAAAGGAGGCACCCGTAAAGAAAGAAGCATAATAAAGTATCAAAAGATGGGATGTGACAGATGCCTGTTGCATCCCATCCGTATAGGGAGAATCCGATGAAAAAAATCCTTTTGTGTCTGTGTTTCCTGTTGTGTGCGACATTTATCGGTATAAACAGTGACACCGTTTATGCGGCAGAGAAGGAAGAAGAAGTATACGTAGCAAGACCTTCCGTTGACGGAGAGCTTTATGTCGATGGTAAAGATCTCTATGCAAGAAATACAGGAAAAAGTGTACAGCTCCGTGGCGTATCAACTCACGGATTGACATGGTTTCCTGATTTTATCAATGAGAACCTGATCTCTCAGGTGTCGAAAGACTGGGGGGCAAACCTTATCCGTTTGGCGATGTACTCTGAGAATTATTGCAGCAGCAAGAATGAAAAGGAGAAGAGCCTCGAGCTGGTGCGAAAGGGTATCGATGCAGCTATCAAGGCAGATATGTACGTGATAGTTGACTGGCATATCCTGAATGATTCCAATCCTCAACAGCATATGGATGAGGCGTTGGAGTTTTTCAAGATGATCGCAACAGAGTATAAAAACAGTCCCAACGTGATCTTTGAGATATGTAACGAACCAAATGGGGAGACGGTATGGAATGATGTCATGGTATATGCCAGGACGCTCATTCCTGAGATCAGAGCTATCATGCCGAATGTTGTTATCCTGGTGGGTACACCGGAGTATGACAGAAACCTTGGTGATCCGACTCTCAGGAGACTCGGATTTGACAACCTTATGTATGTTCTGCACTTTTACTCGAGTT
>JAFSTZ010000026.1 GCA_017445525.1 Eubacterium sp. | reverse complement strand
GATACGGATGTTTTGACCGAGTATGTCAGACAGAGTCTGAAGCGGGCCATATCGAGTCAGTATTTTTACAGCAATGAACCGACCAGTGTGGTTACACTTGATCCCAAGGTCGAGCAGGAGATCATGGCTGCTGTCAAGCAGACTGAGCAGGGATCGTATCTGGCTCTCGATCCGCCGTATACACAGAGCCTTATGGAGTCCATACGGGCTGAAGTATCAAAACTTGAGGAGCTCGGAAGAACTCCTATCATGATCACATCGCCGATAGTGCGTATGTATGTGAAGAAGTTGACCGAAGAGCAGTTTAAGAATCTACATGTGTTATCGTATAATGAGATAGATTCGGATGTTGAATTACAATCAGTAGGGATGGTGACTGTCGCATGATTATCAACAAGTACCTTGCCAAAACTGAAAAGGACGCTATCGAGAAAGCAAAGGAAGATCTCGGTGCAAATGCTATAGTGATGAATGTAAAGAAAGTTCGTCCTAAAGGCATTATGCGTATTTTTCTGCGCCCAAAAGTTGAGGTTACGGCAGCACTTGATGAGAACATTAATTACCAGGAGGACAGTATCAAACCTGAAAGATCTGCTCAAAAACCTGCAGGCGGAGCACAGGGACAGGGTTCGAGATTTGATGTCTCCATACCGGCGATGGATGCACCGCCGCCGGTCGATAAGCAGACTGATACAAAAATATCGGAAAAACTTTCCAACGAAGAAAGACTTTCGCAGTTGTTCTCTTTGCTGGAGAAACAGATGGAGGAGAAGGCAGGAGACGGAGCTGCCGTCAAATCATCTGAACAAACCCCGGTTACACGTCCTGTTGAGTCGTCGAGACCAGAGACACCTTCGTCTGCACCAGCCGGTGATAAAAAACAGGTTTCAGCTGAACCCATGAAAACTACAGCCGATGTATCCGTACCTGAGGAGGAGAAGGATAAGAAAAGTCCGGACGCTGACTCAGATAAGGATAAGAGCGAGATATACAGAGATCTTGTGTACAAGCAGTTGATCGGTAACGAAGTCGATCCTGAGATAGTAGCAAGGATACTTGATGAGGCCAAGAGATCGCTGCCCAAGGATGCGGCGGTAGATCAGATACTCGGAAGTGTATATCAGCGTATCATACTGATGATAGGACAGCCTTATACTATTGAGTATAAGCCGAATCAGCCTACAAAGTTTGTGTTTTTCCTGGGATCCACAGGAGTAGGTAAGACAACTACCATAGCAAAGCTTGCTTCGAAGCTGAAGCTTGAGGAAAACTGTAATATAGCACTTGTTACCGCAGATACTTACAGGGTGGCTGCTGTTGAGCAGTTAAAGGTTTATGCCGATATACTTGATGTGCCTTTGCATGTCATCTATCATCCGGAAGAGCTTGCCGGCAAGATCGACCAGCTCGACAAGTACGATATAGTTCTGGTTGATACTGCGGGATGTTCACATAAGAATCGTGAACAGATAAAGGATGTCAGTACTCTATTAGAACAGGTACCTATATCGAAGAGGCAGGTTTATCTTGCTCTCAGCGTAGGGACGAAGTACAAGGATCTTTTGGAGATCGCAAAGGTTTACTCTGATATAACCGATTACAGTATCATTTTTACCAAGCTTGATGAGACTTCGTCAGCGGGAGTTATGCTGAACATGAAGGTGACCACGAAGTGTCCGCTTTCATATGTAACCAACGGGCAGAACGTTCCTGATGATATAGCAACGATCGATGCCCAGGCTGTGGCAAAGCAACTTTTGTCATGATATTTATATAAATATTCCGGAAAGGAGGGACGGTATGGATCAGGCAGAACGACTGAGAAATATCATAAAAAGGCAAGAATATCAGCCCAGACAGATCATAACTGCGTCTTCACGCGTCATAACCGTTACCTCCGGAAAGGGTGGAGTCGGCAAGACAAGCGTGTCAGTAAATCTTGCCATAGCACTCAGCAGACTCGGGAAGAGAGTAGTGATACTTGATGCGGACTTCGGTCTGGCAAATATCGAGATCATGCTGGGTATCAGACCTGCGTACAATCTTGCCGATCTCATGTTC
Organism: Eubacterium sp.; assembly: GCA_017445525.1. Lineage (GTDB taxonomy): Bacteria > Bacillota > Clostridia > Lachnospirales > Lachnospiraceae > Eubacterium_F. The sequence goes on along the minus strand of JAFSTZ010000026.1, from coordinate 2,283 downwards.
AAGGGCAAGGGTATGCGTGAAATAATCACATACGGTCCGGAAAATATCGGATTTATATCCGGGGGTTCCGGGATCAATGAGATGGCAAACCTCAACAAAACTCAGATAGTTGATCTGATACAGAAGTTAGCTGAGCTTGATCAGCTGGCGGATATAATTATAGTAGACACGGGTGCCGGAATAGGCAATTCAGTGCTTGAGTTTGTGGCTTCAAGTGAGGAAGTTCTGCTTGTAGCGACTCCTGAGCCAACGTCGATAACCGATGCATATGCTCTTTTAAAATCGCTTAACAAGAACTCGTCATATCACAGAGCTAAAACTGTTGTTAATCTGATCGCAAATCAGGTCAGGAACGCAGGCGATGCAGATGAGCTTCATGAGAAGCTCGGTATAGTAGTAAGCAAGTTTTTGAATATTGATATAGAGTTTCTGGGTGCGATACCTTATGATGACAATATGTCAAAGGCGATACTCAGACAGGAGCCGGTTGTTTTGTCTGCACCGTCCTCGGCTGCAGCGAGATCCATCCTGGAGATTGCGTCAAAGATAGGTGATGTCAGCCTTCCTGCACAGGATCAGGGCTTTGGTATCATGCGGCTTTTCTCAAGTGTTATCCGCATGAAGTTTGGTCGTAAATGATAGGAGCTATGAGATGAATCGTGTTTTTGATATCGGAGACAGGATTGAGATAACTCCTGTAAAAGCTGTTTTTTCAGTGGAGAAATCAGAAAAGAAGTTTGTAAGCCAGCTTCTTGATTTTGATGATATCAGAACGGCGAAGATATCTACACCATTGCAGGATGGCAGGATAATACCTTTAAGGGTGGATCAGGATGTGCGACTGTGTTTTTTTACAAAGTCCGGTCTTTATCAGTGTAAGGCTCGTATCAAAAAAAGATATATAGAAAAAAAGATACCGATGATGGATGTATTGCTGATATCTGAGCCTGAGAAGTATCAGAGAAGGAGATTTTATCGGCTTGAATGTACGTACGAGATCAGGTATAGGAGGCTTTCTCTCGAGGAGGTTCATATCAGGAGAGATTTAGAAAGCGGATACGGTGATGCACAGGAACTGAAAAAACAGCTTGAGGATCTGCCTCAGGACTGGAAGACGGGTGTTGTTACAAATCTCAGCGGAGGAGGGATCAGATTCCATCTGGGTGAGAATCTTGATGCAGGAGAAACGATAGAACTTGATATACCTATTTCTCTGAAAAACGGTGTTGTGCCGATGAGAGTTTTTTCACACGTTATTGATTGTACGGGGGATCGTCCTGACTCGAAGGATGTCAGATGTGAGTTTGATAATCTTGGAGCCAAGGAACGTGAGCTCGTTGTAAAATATGTATTTGAGGAACAGCGTAGGAGGATGTCAGGAGGCAAGGCATGAGAGCGTATTAAGATAGCATGAAACGTGTTATCTATCCAACGATATGCTCTGGAATGTGAGGAAAATATGAAAAAAGTGCTGGTGATAGATGACTCTGCACTCATGAGAAGGGTTATCTCTGATATAATAAACCAGGATGAAAACCTGACTGTGGCGGGAACTGCCAACAATGGTGAGGCGGCACTTGATCAACTTGTTCATGGTGCGAAGTATGATGTCGTTCTTATCGATATCAAGATGCCGAAGATGGATGGTGTCAGATTGCTTCGGGAGATGAACAAAAACCGGATCAGGGTTCCATCGCTGATTGTAAGTTCCATTGCAAGTGAAAGCGGCAGTGAGACCATAGAGGCTTTGGAGCTGGGCGCTCTTGATTTTATAAAGAAGCCTATCAGCTCGATCGGCGAGAATTTTGCCGATTTCAGAGTTGAATTGCTGAACAAAGTTTATATGGCTACCGGGCTTGGTACACATTCGGTTACCTCTAAAGAGAGTACACATGAAACACCGAAGAGGGAACCCGGGAGTTCGCATTTATCCAGATCCGGGACTCCTGTTGTGAAAAAGTATCATGCCGCACAGAAGGGATCAAAGCTTGTGGTTATCGCTTCATCCACGGGCGGACCTAAAGCGTTACAGTCGGTTGTGCCGTATTTCCCGGCAAACTTTCCTTATCCGATAGTCATCGTACAGCATATGCCTGCAGGATTTACTAACTCGTTGGCACAAAGGCTTGACGAGATGAGTGCCATACATGTTAAGGAGGCTTCGGATGGAGAGGCGCTTAAACCGGGCACGGTATATATTGCGATGGGTGGAAAGCAGTGCGAGTTGATCCACAAGCCGAACGGATCATACTGTTTTTCTGAGAATGACAAACCACCCAGAGG
>JAFSTZ010000237.1 GCA_017445525.1 Eubacterium sp. | reverse complement strand
GCATCAAGGTTCAAAAAGTCAGCAGGCACGCAGGTTATAAGGATCTCCATATCTCCGAAATCTTCCCAGACAAAACCGAGCTTTTCAAACTCCTCAGAATAGTTCTTCAGAGCATCGTTTTCTCTGGCAGAAAGAGTTATGACGATCGGTGCCAAAAGCTGCTGACTCATACCTGTTTTATTTTTCATCTTCTGAACAAAATGCTCATAAAGAACCTTTTCATGAGCAGCATGCTGATCAATGATCAAAAGCTCATCCTTATACTCTATAAGCCAATAAGTACGGAAGACCTGACCTATCATACGAAAGGCCGGAGTATCCTCCTCCCTGAAGATGTTTTCCTTCAGAAAATCACTTGTTTCGTATGAAGTGACACCCTCGTCATCATGTTGATAGTCAACATGATCATCAACATCTGTGGAAGTTTCAGCTTTAGTATTTATCGGATCAACACCTGTATTATATGTAACTCCTTCAGAAACATATGCAACAGAACCTGATGATAATGTAGACGTATATGATTCACTCTTACCGGATGCTCCATGTTTATCAGGCATCTCATTTATAAACGGCTTTGTAAGTATCTTCTGCTGTTCATATGTCTTTTTCAATCTATTGGTTTCAAACGGTTCAGGTTCTTTCTGCAGTGCAACTATATCTTCTTTTCGGGCATCTTGATCTTTATCCTCTCCCAGACTCTCCTCCGGGATCAGTGTGATGGCATCCAAAGCTTCCTTCACAGCATGAAAAAATATCTCATATATGGATTTTTCATCTCTGAAACGAACCTCTTTTTTGGTAGGATGTACATTTACATCAAGTCTTTCCGGCGGTGCCTCAAGCATAAGTGCTGTAAACGGAAATCTATGCTGCATCATATAGTCCCTGTAACCGTCTGATATTGCAGCCTGGATGATATTATTTTTAATATATCTCCCATTTACATAATAGTGAATATATGACCGGTTCCCACGCGAAAACGATGGTTTGGCTATATATCCGCTCAACTTCATACCGTCTCTTTCGTAGGACACCTCTATCAGTTCTTTGGTGAGCTCGGAACCGAAGTTATAAAAGATCGATGTTTTAAGTGTCTTATCGGATGTCGTTTTAAGCTTTGGTTTTCCATCAACGATAAGCTGGAATCTGATCTCCGGATGCGCGAGTATAAACTGAGTTATGCATTCGGATATAGCGTTGCCTTCGGTATTTTTTGACTTTAAAAACTCCTTTCTTGCAGGTGTATTAAAAAAAATATCCCGAACGATAATAGTTGTACCATCAGGACATCCTATCTCACTGAGCTCGCCTTCTTTGCCGCCTTCGATCAAAAATCTGCTTCCTACGATAGAGCCATGAGTCTTGGTTATGATCTCAACTCTGGTAACGGATGATATACTTGAAAGAGCCTCCCCGCGAAACCCGAGACTCTTCACATTCATCAGGTCCTCGGACTTTGATATCTTACTTGTTGCATGACGCATAAAAGCGATTTTCAACTCGTTCTTATCTATCCCGCAACCATTGTCTGTAACTCGTATGCTCTCTATCCCGCCGCCTTTTATCTCTATAGTTATAGCATCCGAACCGGCATCTATAGAGTTCTCTACAAGCTCCTTTACTACGGACAGCGGTCTTTCGATAACCTCTCCCGCTGCTATCTGATCTATAGTCAGCTCATCTAAAACCTTGATCATTTATCTGAATCTCCTGCAACTTGCTGATTTCGTTTATTTATCACCATTTATCTGCTATATCCTTCTGCCATTTATTAACAAGATTGATGGCATCGATCGGTGTTATATTTGACAGATCCGTATCCCTGATCTCACAAAGGATATCATCCATCTGTGAATCCTCTCCGAGCGCATCAAATATAGACAACTGTCTCGGCGCTTTTTCGGAGGAGTCAAATACTGATATCGACTTTGATCCGTCGCTGATACCTGATATGATATTTCCGTCAATCTGATCCTTGCTTTCGAGTCTGTCAGCGATCTCTCTCGCACGACTGAGCACCTCATCGGGCACGCCGGCAAGCTTTGCAACCTGTATACCGTAACTTTTATCTGCTCCACCCTCGGTTATTTTTCTTAAAAATATAACGTCATCTCCGTCTTCCCTGACTGCGATACAGTAGTTCTTTACGCCCGGCAGACTCCCGCCTAGCTCAGTCAGTTCATGATAATGCGTTGCGAACAGGGTTTTGGCTCCGATACGACTCTTGTCCGTGATATATTCAACTACAGCCCATGCTATACTCAGTCCGTCAAATGTCGACGTACCACGTCCTATCTCATCAAGTATTATCAGACTGTTTTCAGTGGCATTTCTGAGGATATTTGCAACCTCCGTCATCTCCACCATAAATGTACTCTGTCCGGTGGTCAGATCATCGGACGCCCCGACCCTGGTAAATATTCTGTCAACTATGGACAGCTCCGCTTTCTTTGCCGGGACAAATGATCCTATCTGAGCCATAAGCTGTATCAAGGCAGTCTGTCTCATATAGGTTGATTTACCGGCCATATTCGGTCCGGTGATGATCGCCATACGCTGATCATTCTTATCGAGCTCGGTATCGTTTGGTACAAAGAGCTCGTGTTCTATCATTTTTTCGATAACCGGATGCCGCCCCATTTTTATGACAAGAGCTCCGTCATCTCTGATAACCGGTCTGTGATAATCCTCATGCTCAGCTACGTAAGCAAGTGAACACATCATATCGATGGTTGCTATCACGGAAGCTGTTTTCTGTATCCTCTCGATATGCTCTGCCACTTTATCCCTAAGCTCAGAAAACAGTGCATACTCAAGCTGATATAAACGGTCTTCAGCACCGAGTATGGTGTTCTCCATCTCTTTAAGCTCGGGAGTGGTAAATCTTTCTGCATTGGTAAGTGTCTGTTTGCGCGTCCAATCATCGGGGACAAGATCAAGCTGTGAGTTGGTAACTTCAAGAAAAAATCCAAAAACCTTATTGAACTTTATTCGGAGATTTTTTATACCGGTATTCTCTTTTTCCTTGTTTTCAAGCTCGGCTATCCAGTCCTTTCCCTGAGACTTTGCACGACGCAGTTTATCTACTTCTTCGTTATATCCTTCTTTAAAAATACCACCTTCGTGCAATGTGATCTTGGGTTCCTCACAGATAGCTTCAAGGATCATCTCAGCAATATCTTCAAGAGTATCAAAGGACGCTGTCAGTTTAGTGAACAACTCTGACGAAAACTCTTTACAGATCTGCTTTATGGCAGGAAGAATATCAAGTGAATTGCCCAGAGACAGCATATCTCTCGGATTCAGAGACTGATAGCTGATCTTTCCGATCAGACGCTCAAGATCATAAATTGCATTTAAGTATTCACGTAACTCTTCTCTTGTTACGGGATCGGAGTTTAGATCATCGATCGCATCATATCTGTTCTCGATCTCATTTTTATAAATAAGCGGGCGCTCGATATTTGCCCTGAGCATCCTGGCACCCATGGCGGTTTTTGTTTTGTCGAGAACCCAGAGAAGAGACCCACGTTTATTTTTCTCACGCATAGTCTCGGTCAGTTCAAGATTTCTCCTGGTATTCCGGTCAAGAAGCATACTCGTTCCGAAATGATCGATCCTTATACCGGTTATGTGCGAAAGTGAACACTTCTGGGTGTTTGTTATATACTGCATGACCAGGCCTGATGCAGTACGGATCAAAGGCTCATCAGACAACCCCAATCCCTCGAGTGTGTTTACATGAAAATGCTCCAGAAGCGCTCTCTCACAGTTTTCAGGAGAGAAATATTCCGGTGCAGGTGTTGACATCAATATATGGAGTCTTTCTGATAATTCCTTGAAATCAGGTCCGGACAAAAGTAGCGCCTCATTTGATATGATCTCTGAAGGCATGTATCTGTTGATCTCATCCAGAAGCTTTCCGGTATCCGGAAGAAAAGAAGTAAAGAATTCACCGGTAGTCACATCGCAGGCAGCCATGCCGAAACCATCCGGACCTGCGACAATACCAAACAGATAATTGTTTTTATCTTCCTCAAGTGTTTGAACGAATGAATTGGTTCCCGGGGTGACTATGCGTATAACTTCTCTGCGTACAAGTCCTTTAGCCTCCTTGGGATCCTCCATCTGTTCGCAGATGGCGACTTTATATCCTTTTTCAACCAATTGATGGATATAAACATCAGCAGAATGAAACGGGACACCACACATGGGTGCCCGCTCCTCAAGACCGCAGCTTTTACCGGTAAGAGTCAACTCCAGCTCTTTTGAAGCCAACTTGGCATCTTCAAAAAACATCTCATAGAAATCGCCCAACCGGTAAAACAATATGCAATCATTATATTCTTCTTTAGTTTTAAGATACTCCTGCATCATGGGAGAAATCTGTCCCATCAAACCATCCTCCTGGTAAAATCATCTGATAAGGGAAAGCTGAATGTCGTTGATAAAATACGGATCAATTTATCCCAAAATCAAGTGAACCTGATAACTTACTCGGTAACCGGAGGAACGGTAGGTTCAGCCGGTACCGGATCAGGAGGTGCCGGTGTCGGCTCAGGTGGTGCCGGTGTCGGCTCGGGTGGTGCCGGTGTTGGCTCTGCAGGCGGTGCCTCTGTCGGTTCAACAGGCGGCACTTCTGTCTCCACAGGAGTTTCTGTCACGACAGGCTCCTCAGTGTACTCAGGCTCTTCTGTCTCCTCCGGATCAAGCGTCTCCTCCGGCTCGGGAGTAGGAGTACGTCTCGGCTTTTTGGTCGGCTTCGGAGTAGTCTGTGGTGATGTTGTTACAGGATCATAGTAAACAATAGGAGTAGGCTTATCAACAGACAGATACATAACATTTATATATCCCTCTACGTTGTTGTATGAAACCTTGGCCCAGTCGCCCTTACCGTCATACTCGACAATCTGTACAAGTGTACTGATAGGCACCTTC
>JAFSTZ010000236.1 GCA_017445525.1 Eubacterium sp. | reverse complement strand
GTCACGCTTCCTACATATGTGTAAGTAGGCTCCGGTCCTTTACTTACGGTGATGGAAACCGTAGTTCCCTGCTTGACTTCCTTGCCCGCAGATGGTGACTGTATACATGTCTCACCCTCCTCGTAGCTGTCGGAGTATGACTTGGTCGTCTCTCCAAGCTGAAGTCCGGCCTCCGCAAGAGCCTGCTTTGCCTCTGCACGGGATTTACCGAGAAGACTCGGCACCTCGACATTTACCTCTTCCTTGCCTTTGCTGACATGAAGAGTTACCATAGCTCCGGCAGATACCTGTTCACCGGCCTTGGGATCGGTGTAAGCAACCAGCCCCTTCTCAACTACGTCACTGAATACCTCAGATCCAACCTGTACAGAGTAACCCGCAGCCTCAAGATCTGTGGTAGCCTCCTCAACAGTCTTTCCGACAACATTTATAAGACCCGTAGTTGTTCCGCCCTTACTGATATAGAGGATCACCTCTGAACCTTCATCAACCATAGTACCGGATTCCGGATTGGTTCCGATAGCATAGCCGGTCTGAACCTCGTTGCTCTCCTTCTCCTCCATACGATACTTGAGCTTGTTCTCCTCAAGGAGCAGCTGAGCGTCCTCAAGACTCTCGTTGAAGACATCCGGAACCATAACCTGACCCTCAACCGGCGTCGTTTCAGGTTCTACAGTAGCCGTCGCAACCGGCGTCGGTGTAGCCTCCTCTTTCTCCGGTGAGCTCGAGCCCCAAAGCCCGACAAACTTTCCAAGCAGGAATACAAGTATGATAAATATGATGAGCGCCACAGCTATACTGCCGATGATCAAAGCCTTCTCAAGCTTTGGATCAACATCGTCACCCTCCTCCTCTTCAGGTTCCTCAGGCACCTGCTGCTGAGAGGCATACGGATCAGTATGTCTCGATGCATCCTTGAGTGTGTTCACATCGCTGTTCGATATAAATATAGTCTCCGAGTCTCCGTACATCGGCTTCACAACGCCGTAGTCACCGCTCGGATCCTGCAAAAACATCTTCAGATCTGCGATAAGATCAGCTGCTGAAGGATATCTCAGCTCGGTCTTTTTCTGCATACACTTTGAAACTATATTGCTGAGTCCCTTCGGTATAGTTGCATCGATAGCCGCAAGCGGAGTCGCATCCTCCTGGATATGGGCGAGTGCTACTGCAACCGCACTTTCTCCCGTAAACGGCATCGTGCCTGAAAGCATCTCATAGAGAGTCACACCGAGTGAATATATATCACTCTTTTCATCGGAAAAACCGCCTCTTGCCTGCTCCGGAGAGATGTAATGCACCGAGCCCATGGCATTGGCTGTGATAGTGTTTGAGCTGGCAGCCTTGGCGATACCGAAATCGGATACCTTTGCAGTACCGTCTCTGGAGATAAGGATATTCTGCGGCTTGATATCGCGATGGATGATGTTGTGCGCATGCGCCGCATCCAGACCGGCTGCGATCTGAAGTGCGATACCCACAGCCTCCTTGACTCTGAGCTTGCCCTTCTGGTCGATATACCTTTTGAGGGTGATACCGTCAACAAACTCCATGACGATATAGTGCATCCCCTCTTCTTCACCTACATCGTAAACACTCACGATATTCGGATGTGTGATAGCGGCAACCGCCTGAGCCTCCTGCCTGAACTTGGATACAAACTTGGTATCCTCGCTGTACTCGGTCTTGAGAACCTTCAGAGCCACATAACGGTTCAGACGATTATCTTTGGCTCTATAAACATCAGCCATACCGCCTGTTCCCACTTTTTCCAGGATTTCATATCGATTCCCTATTATCGATCCGATATTCACTATCATGTTCTTCCTCCTATAACATGCAAGTTAATCCGGCTCGTGTCGTCCGGATGCGGATACCGTAACCCCCTGACGGTATCATCTGATCCCATAGAAATGATCAATCTATCCTTATAAGCACTGCGCTTATATTATCTTTGCCACCGGCCTCGTTCGCCACTTCGACAAGCTTTTTGCCGGCCTGCGAAAGATTATCTGCATTCTCATTGATGATACTCTCTATCTCTTTGTCATCAACCATGTTAGACAGACCGTCCGAACACAACAGATATACATCCCCCGTCATCACGTCAAGTTCAAAGCAATCCGGTTTCGGATTCGGCATAGTTCCCAGTGCCCTCGTGATGATATCTTTATTGGGATGAGTACGCATCTGATCCTTGCCGATCTCACCGGACAAAACCATCTCCTCAACCAGCGAGTGATCCGTAGTGATCTGCTTGATACCGTTTCGTATCTGATAGAGTCTGGAGTCGCCGATATTTATAATATAAGCCTTGCCGTCCTCTATCATCATGCCGACCAAGGTCGTCCCCATCCCTTTGAACTTTACGTCCTCTTTGGATTTTTCCATGATCGCATGGTTGGCAAAGTCAGCCGCATCCTCCATCGCACCCACGGGAGTCCTTTTGGCGCTTTCCCGTATGCGCTCAACGAAGGTTTCTATACAGATCTTTGATGCGAGATCACCGGCGTTATGTCCACCCATACCGTCAGCAACCAAAAACAGATTCGGAAAAACGCCAACCGCATTCTCTTCACAGAAAACACTGTCCTGGTTGCTATTTCTCATTCGTCCGGTATCTGTTATAGAAAACGATTCCATGTTTTACCTCCTTCTGTTGATATTCTATACTCTTTTTTCTTTATGTCTGAGCTGTCCGCAGGCGGCGTCGATCCCGGCTCCCATCTCCCTGCGCACGGTAACGGTTATCCCGCTATCCTCAAGTACTTTCCTGAATCTCTGTATGTTATCCGCGCCTGCCCTGTGAAGTCCGGTCTCGGAAACCTCGTTCAGCGGGATGAGATTCACATGCAGCATACATCCTGCTTTTCTCAGGCTGTCACACCTTTTCGCCAGTTCACGGGCGGCATCCGCGGTGTCATTTATCCCGGATATCATACTGTATTCAAACGTTATACGTCTTCCGGTTTTGGAAAAATACTCCCGGCACGCTCCAAACACCTCATCCATCGGATGAACCTTTGCTATCGGCATGATCCGCCTTCTGATATCGTCATTGGGTGCGTGAAGGCTCAGCGCCAGCGTGATCGGAAGATCCTCATCCGCAAGTCTTCTGATCCCGTCCGGTATACCGCATGTGGATACCGTAACCCCTCTTGCACTTAGGTTCCTGCCATCCTTGTCGGTCAGCAATCGTATAAAGCTTATCAGATTGTCATAGTTGTCAAAGGGCTCACCCATGCCCATAACTATAATGCTTCCGATATGTCCCTCACCGGTTTTTCCCTCTCCCCCGACAGAACTGACGAACCCCCGGCTCGCCGGAACATCATTCATCTCTTTTGTCGAATTTACGACATCATCAGACATCGATGCTCTGTCATCCGTATGCTCTCTATATATATCCCTCTCTATATCATACACCTGCGACAACATCTCGGCAGGCGTCAGGTTCCTGACCAGTCCGCCTATGGTAGATGCGCAAAAGCTGCATCCCATCCTGCATCCGACCTGACTTGAAACACATATACTGTCTCCGTGCCGGTAGTGCATCCACACACTCTCGATGGTCTCTCCGTCCTCAAGTTCAAAGAGAAACTTGGCGGTCCCACCGTCTGAGGATACCTGCTTTTTTATCACTTTTAAAGGGTCGATACTGTACTCTTCCGAAAGC
>JAFSTZ010000235.1 GCA_017445525.1 Eubacterium sp. | reverse complement strand
GCTGATGTTCTGCAATATATTTTGGCCGACACGTATGAAGTGTCGCCAAAATATATTCAGAACGCCGCTCCGGTATTAGTTTACAGATATGTCGCCCGATAAAAAGCGTTGAAAGACGGCACTCAGTAGGCATTCTTATTAACGAAGCCCTTGAAAACTGTCAGGAACAGGATCTTGATATCCAGCCGGACTGACCAGTTCTCTACATAGTACAGGTCATAGTCGATCCTCTTTCTGATAGAAGTGTCGCCACGGTAGCCGTTTACCTGAGCCCAGCCGGTGATGCCGGGGCGTACCTGGTGCTTTATCATGTATCTCGGGATCTCTTCCCTGAACTTCTCGACAAACTGCGGTCTCTCAGGTCTCGGACCAACCAGACTCATCTTTCCTGTCAGTACATTAAAGAACTGCGGGAACTCGTCAAGACTCGTTTTTCTGATAAATTTGCCGACCTTTGTTACTCGCGGATCATCCTTGACTGTCCAACCTTCTTTCTCATCCTCCTCGCTCTGCATCCGCATGGAGCGAAACTTATACATCATAAAAGGTTTGTTGTGAAGCCCTATACGCTCCTGCTTGAATATCAGCGGTCCCTCGGATGTTGTCTTGACCAATATGGCTATGATCAGCATCGGTATGGATGTCAGGATGATGAGCAGTATGGATCCGATGATATCCATAGTCCTTTTTATTAATCGGTTAAAGGACATGGAGAGTGGAACCTTCCTCACGTGTATGACGGGGAGGCCGTCGAGATCTTCCGTATACGGGCGTGTAGGTATGATGTTGTTGTAGTCGGGTACAAACTTGGTATGTACACCTGAGCCCTCTGTGATGGATACGATCTTTTCCAGCTTGTCCAGATGGTCGATGGCGAGAGTGATGATGATCTCGTCGAAGTCATGGTCTTCAAGCTGCTTCTGTAGCTCACTTATCTTACCTATAACATGTATCCCTCTGTATGTATGACCGATCTCCATCTTGTCATCGAGTATGCCGTGAGCCAGGTATCCCCACTCGGGATTGGACTTGAGTCTGTCGATATATCCCTCTGCGGTACGTGAGTATCCAACCAGGAGGATATGTTTTTTGTTATGGCCGCTGCGACGAAACTTTCTTATGGCAGTTGTGATGGAGAAGCGGACGATCATGGAAACTGCAGTGTTGGTAACAACAAATATGATGATAAACAGACGTGCATAGCTTACGCCTCGTCTATCAAAGAAAAGTACGGCAGTCACTATGATGAGTCCTACGATATTTGCTCCTATGATCGCTGCAAGCTCTGCTTTACGGCTTTTAACACGTTTAGGGTCATATAGCTTGAATACATGATATGAGATGATATAACATGGGACCAGAGCGAAGAGTGACTTCATATACTCTTGCAGACTGGCGAAGTAGCCTATCGGTCCGCTTATGATGCCCCATCTGATCAGCGGACTGTTGACATCATCAAACCTCAGATAGTATGACAGCATAAACACCAGGATGACGATGCCCGCATCTATCAATATTCTGAATAAGGTCAGTAACCTTTCGTTTTCCTTAACCACGAAAAACCTCCGATTGGTGCCGTTTCCGCTTGCTTTTTCAGGCATGGAAGACACAACTTTTTTATAACTTGTCCATAATTATAATACATTTTCTTCACAAAGTAAACACATTTTCTCATTAGAATTGGGACAAAAGTTGATATTTGATATCAAAGAAAGGAATGGTGAAAGATATGGACAACATGGAACACATGGAAAACGATGAACGCCACATAGTATCATATGACACACAGACCGGTGAGGCGATCTACAGCGACGGCACCAGAGGGGAGCGCAGGGATCAGCAATCCTCATCATACAGATTCGGTCCTGAAACCATGAAGTATCAGCAGGACAGTTATTTTGAAAGGACTCGGGAAAGTTCACCTGAACCTGATAACAGTGGAAATGTTTATCAGTTCCAGAACACAGAAAATGTAAGACCCAAAAAGAAAAAGGAAAAGAAAGGCTGGACGATGCCTAAGATAGCTCTTGGAGCAGCGATGTTCGGAGTTATAGCAGCCGGATGCTTCTTTGGAGTCAATGCAGGATTGAATGCCCTTACCGGTGGAGCAGGCGAGAAGACAGAGACAACAGCCGAAGAGATCCAGCCGGCAAAGATAGAAGCAAATACCGATGATTCAAAGATCACATCATCAGGACCGGCAGATGTATCAACTGTTGTAGAGCAGGTGATGCCGGCGGTGGTAGGTATTAGTGAGAAAGCCACCACACAGAACATCTTCGGCCAGCAGTACGAGGCTGAGGGTGCCGGGAGCGGATTTATCGTAAAGCAGGACGGTGATGAGCTTCTGGTAGTGACCAACGCACACGTGGTTGAGCAGGCGCATGAGATAAATGTTGTCTTCTGCGACAATGAAAAAGCTCCCGCAACAGTTAAGGGAACCAGCACGGCTAATGATATAGCACTTCTTACCGTGGATGTTTCCAAGCTCAAGGACTCTACCAAGAAGGCGATCAGGACAGTTACACTCAGATCAACAGATGATGTTAAGGTCGGAGAGATGGCCATCGCTATCGGCAATGCAAACGGAAGCGGACAGTCAGTGACAGTAGGTTACGTCAGCGCACTTGACAGAACATTTATCATAGGAACAACCAACTCAAAGGGTGAACAAAATACCCGTCCGATGTTACAGACAGATGCGGCTATCAATCCCGGAAACTCCGGCGGTCCTCTGATCGATATCAAGGGACGCGTGATCGGTATCACTACTTCAAAAGAGTTTTCTGCAAGCGATGGTCGTGATGTAGTTGGTATGAACTACGCCATCCCGATGTCAGATGTTGTTTCCATTATAAATGACTTGATGAACCGTGAGGTTCTGAAGGATGAGGAAAAGGGATATCTCGGTATTACGGGTGAGTCGATAGATGAAGCTGCATCAAAGCAGTACAACATCCCCGAGGGTGTTTATGTAAAATCTCTTTCCGATACAGGAGCTGCATACAAGTCAGGTATCCAGCAGGGTGACGTTATCACTGCGATCGACGGCTCTGAGGTAAAGGAAATAGAGGATGTCAGAGAGATCGTAAACTCCAAGAGGGTAGGAACTACCATCGAGGTTACTGTCAAGAGAAATAACGGAAAAGAATACGAAGAGCACAAGGTAAGTGTAAAACTTGAGTCAAAGGATACTCTTGACGGACTTCCGGATGCAGAGTACGAAACCGGTGATGACGATGAAGATCAGCAGACACCGGAGCAGCAGCCGGACAACGGTTATCAGATAATCCCGTGGGGATTTGGTTATTGATCAGAATATATGGATAGACTGTGATAGTACATGTGTGAGAAGGAGGGGAGTTATCCCTCCTTTTCATTCGAGAAGCACAAAAAGCTGTGCTATAAACACCATGCGTCTTAGAGCATACAAGTGAGTTTACGTCATTATCTCATCTAAGAACCTCGACTTCTCCGACTTTTTATTGTAGCGTTTCCTCACGCTTGACATGTGCAGCCGGCTGCGTGCCCTGGTCATGGCGACATAGAGCATTCGGCGTTCCTCTTCGAGCTCTGCATCGAGAGTGGCCTTGCGGTATGGGCAGACGCCCTCATTTATAGTCGGGATAAATACAACATCAAACTCAAGCCCCTTGGAGCCATGCATGGTCATGAGCTCCACCCCGGGGGCTTTTTCTTTT
>JAFSTZ010000234.1 GCA_017445525.1 Eubacterium sp. | reverse complement strand
TGTTTTCAGAACGGCTGCATCCTCTATCTGAGGAATCAGACGCCCCGGGACACCTCCTTTTAAAAAACTGTAATCAAACTTTCTCATAATATCAATTCCTCCTTACTGTACTCTATCCTTCAATCAACACCTGACAGCAACCACGGCTGCGTTTCAGAACACTTTTATACCTTTCTAACCAATAAAACAACAAACACTCCACATATTTTATCACAAAATGTGGAGTGTTTCAAGTCTTTAATAACAAAAATGATAAAATCTTACGAAAAAATACTCAAAACCATGCTCACGCCAGTTCTCCGTAGGCCTTCTTACCGCTTCCGCTACGAGGGATTTTTTCAACCGTCTTAACCGTAAACGCCGCCGGATTTAAGCCTGTTTTACCGGCAAGATACTCTACAATCACCGAATCCCCGACCTTTCCGGTCACGAACACATGCATCTCATCGTCTTCTCCCGTACATGCGCACTCAATCTGGAAATGCTTCTCGATCAGATCCTCGCACTCATCTAAGCTCACACGGTTCCCATATATCTTCAGAAACCGCTTTTTCCTGCCGACGATGAAGAAATAACCATCCTCATCCATCTCCGCCATATCGCCGGTATGCAGCACTCCCTCATTCTCATCGCCCTTGCACAGGTCAGACAGCTCCGTCGCATATCCGAACGTAACGTTTGACCCTCGATAGACCAATTCACCGGATACATGCGGCTCAGTTATCTCTCTCCCCTGCTCATCCTCTAACGACAGCGCACCGCCCGGGATTGCAACGCCTATACTGCCGGCTTTCTCAGCTGACCTCATATACGGCACATACGCCATACGCGCAGTCGCCTCGGTCTGACCGTACATCACATAAAAACGCTTTCTCCAGATCTCGGCGAGCTCGGCGTATTTTTTATGAAGCTCTTTGCTGAATCCTCTTCCGGACTGAGTCATATACTTCAACGATGGAAGCAGTTTTTTATCAAAATCTATACTGTCAAGCTTTTCATAAACATCAGCATCGCCGGCAAATGAAGTCGCTTTCTCTCTGTTAAAGAAATCCCAAAACTCCTTTTTTGTCACGCTCATATCTGTAAGCAGCAGCTCCGCACCGGCCAGAAGATGTGAGTTGATGACTGACAGTCCATAGTTGTGCGACATAGGAAGCGTGGTTATCGCCCTGTCAAACTCTCCTATCTCAAGATAATCAACGATAGCCGCCGCATTTATAAAAACATTCTCATCACTGAGACGCACGACCTTGGGATCGCCGGTAGTGCCCCTTGTCATCATCAAAAGCGCAAGCTCCGGATGAAGCCTCGGTCTGTCGCCGTTCTCCAGCTCTTTGGCAGACGGCATAGCAGCGAGTCTTTTTATCTCTTCTATGGGCTTGAGCCTCACAAGATCATATCCATAGCGATCCATCCTGATCTCTCCGACTATCTCGTTCGTAACAGCCGTCTCAGTTCCGACTCTCGACGATGAAGCCTTCTTAGATGCGTTTACCTTGGCCTCAGCGATCTGCCTGGCAGTCTCCTCATCTCTCTTGGCAAGAGCCTCCGAGGTAGTACCCGTCGCTATGATAGTATCCTTATAGGTAGCTGTCGCAGCATCCGCTTTCTTGGTCCTATCTATCGGCAACCAGATATACTCAGGCTGATAAGTATCGAGAAGCTTATTCAGCATCCCATCATCCACATCCGCATCCACCATCAAAGGTACGCAGCCCGCCGACATAACAGCGGCATATCCAGCCACGGATCCTATGGAGTTTTTGCAGAGACAGACGATCAGACTCCTGTCCGGCAGGCCTACTATAGCCTCCCTGCAAAAGCCCGTGAGCTCTCCGTAGGTGATCACGGATCCATCATCCTGCACAGCAGCACATTAAGAACAAGATTGACAGCAGCTTCGCCGATCATGATAAACCGGCTTTCATACCACAGTCCTCTGCCTTCCTGATAGACCCATCGGATATCCCCGGATTTGAGGATATAAAAATAGGCGCACAGGCCAAGCACCACCGGCATTTCCAG
>JAFSTZ010000233.1 GCA_017445525.1 Eubacterium sp. | reverse complement strand
GATGGTTCTCAAATCTCGGTCCGAGCTTCTCAAGATCCAGATCATCTATACCGTCGGTAAAGATGACACAGTGGGGATTTCCCATGGATACACAGGTTACCGCATACTCTCTGCCGCTTGCCTGCAGCCTTCTGCTGACTATGGCAGAGACTGTCTCTCCTCCGAGTTTGCTGTCGAGAAGATTATTCAGGATATCCCTGTCTTTTGTCCGTCTGCCGGATTCCTCGGGCATCCTGTCGGACAGTCCGCCTATATGGCTCACATCCACCGGTATCTGCGCTGGGAAAAGAATCGCCTGACCCATGTTTACATCCACGTATGTGCAGACTCCACGGTCTGTATTGGAAGATCCGTCATGCTCTATGGTCAGCTTCAGCTTCTTTACACCGCTGGCAGTTTCCACGGTTATTTCCCTGTACTCTTGATCGACAGTCTCCTTACATGCTGTTTCTACACCGTCAGTCAGCCCCTTGTCATATGCAAATTTTGCCACGCAGCGGATACCGTTTCCGCACATGGCACCCTCGGATCCGTCGGCGTTGTACATGATCATACGGACATCCGCTACCTTTGACGGTGCCACAGCGATCAGTCCGTCCGAGCCTATACCGAAGTGCCTGTCACTGACCTTTACTATAACATCCGTAATTGGCTTGCCCTCTATCTCAGTCAGAGAGCCTTCACTGTCATACACAGCCGGGACGCTGTCCTCATAACCCTCGAACAGATTGATATAAATGTAATCGTTGCCGGTTCCGTGCATCTTCGTAAATTTCATATTCTCCTCCATCCAACAAACAATCGAGTAGGAGGATTTATCCTCCCTACTCGTCTGCGCCGCCCGCATGCAGCTATGCTGCAAGTATCCTTATGCGGGCGTGTGCATAATTTATAAAAAGGGAGCGCCGGTATGCACTCCCCATATTATCATTTATCACTCCATCATATCGCTCTCAACATGGTTTTCAGTAACTGCGATGCTCAGTCCGCAACTGGTCAGTATAGTCTGATTCATCTCCAGATCATACTTGAGCTCCAACGTGAATCCATTGTTATATACCGTCTTCTGCGCAAAAGAGGTATGCACGCCTATCTCCATCTCACCAACAGGCGTCGGATAATAGCTGATCGTTTTGTGATTCGGAACAAAGACCATATGTGACTCTATGGAATCGCCTTTGATCAGCTCCACCTGTGACTCTCCGATACGCAGGATATTGTTTACTACCTTTACCTGACCGTTTGGCTCCGCCTCGACCACCTCCTCATATGAGAGACAGTCAAAACCGTCATCATCCTTGTAAAGCTCACCCGTCGATATAACCTCGATCGGATCGAGCTCGCCTGTTCCGTAGTTATGACGCGAGCTTATCTTTATCTTTACGGGTTCTCTCTCCATATATAACCTCCGATCATCTCTTGTCTGCCAGCTCTATCAGATCCGTTACAAGCTGCTTACCGTCCACTCCGCATGCCTCCCAGAGCATGGGGTACATACTGATATTGGTAAAGCCCGGCATGGTATTTATCTCGTTAAAGATGACCTCACCGGTGTCGCGACTTACGAAAAAGTCTACCCTGGCAAGCCCGAATCCGTCAAGTGCCTTAAATATCTTCACAGCCGTCTCGCGAAGTGCTGTCTTGGACTCCTCCGGAAGATCCTCCGGATCAACTACGGTTTTTGACGCAGCATTGTTGTACTTTGCATCGAAGTCATAAAACTCCGCCGCCGACAGGATCTCGCCTACTACAGACGCTTTGGGTTCCTCGCCGCCGAACACTGCGCACTCAACCTCGCGTCCGTCGATAAACTCCTCGATGAGGATACGATGATCGTTTTCCTTGGCGAGCTGTATAGCCTTTACCAGCTCATCGCGGTTGTGTGCTTTGCTGACACCCTTTGACGATCCGGCATTTGAAGGCTTCACGAACATCGGATAACCAAGCTCCTTCTCGGCCTTGGCGATGCTTTCATCTATAGTGGATCCGTCCTTCATTACATCGGCAACAAACTTTGCCTGTCTGACTCCGACCTTATCTGCAAAAAGCTTTGTGGAAACTTTGTCCATCCCGGCTGAGGAAGCCAGAACTCCGCACCCTACATAAGGGATGCCACTCAGCTCAAACAATCCCTGGATTGTGCCGTCTTCTCCGTTTCTTCCGTGAAGTACCGGGAACCACACATCGATCTTGACTGAACCGATCACTCCGCCTTTG
>JAFSTZ010000232.1 GCA_017445525.1 Eubacterium sp. | reverse complement strand
CTCCGCTCAACAGCATCAGTCGCTTGCCGTATTTTCTCTCAAGCTGTACGCGATAATTTCTCTTGGAGCTGTACTCACCTGTAAATCCCGCGATAGGTACCTCATCCTCGGATTCGATATGCGGCGGATTGGAGTAGATCCATAGGCGTTCATGGTTCTTTGAGAGTGCTTCCGACACTTTGTCATCAAGCTTTTTCATCTCCTCAAGCGCCTCATCGATACTCGAGCACACCGGCGTGATAAGCTCTATCTGGTTCTCACAAAAATCTCTCGTTATATGTTCATCGTCCCCGAACGGATGCGGCGTCTGCGCAAGCCTACCACACTCATCCACGCGAAGAGTCTCCCGCTCAAGTCCGAAGTTTCCTGTAAATAACTGATCCATCCATCACCTCCGAAGCATCATCAGGCAATCTCGCCGTATCTCTTTACGTATTCGGATATAGGGACACCCCGATCGAGTCCCTCCAGCATATCCCGAGAAGGATTTGTCAGCTTCTCTGCTCTCGCATAAAGAGGCTCGAGCAGGCTCTCCTCTCCGAAGCCACGGCTCTTCAGCCCGTCCGCTGAGATATCCAGGATCCTGATCAACTGGTCGCTGAGATCCTTTTTGGTAGCAAGATCAGGATACTTCCGCATCGAGTACATCCTTTGCAGTTCGACAGCTGAAAAACCATGTGAATAGATCACGTTGTCTGTTTCAAAGAGCTCCTTTAATTCAGAGATCCTTTCATTTATACCTGCCTGAAAAGCACCTACCACCATCGCTTCCCCCACAGGCTGACAGCAGGAGCTCCTGTACTCTATAGTGCCGCGATACGTCAGATCCTCAAACTTAAATGTCCGCAGATAGTCGATATCCCCGGGTTCCGGTGAAAAGGTAACGGTGATATATTTCTCACCATCAAACATTTCACCCTCTATGTGGTCTCTCTCAAAATATTTGCAAAAAGGAACAGGCTCAAAATCTATATATCTTCCGTCGCGCATGGTGCAATATATGGACTGTGTTCCGATGTACTCCACCAGCTCCCTGTGTGAGTACATCTGCTTTTCAAACATACCGATGTTATGCGGATTGAAGCCCTGCATACTTCGCTCCCAAAGCATATTTCTCACGCAGAGATAGTCGGGATGATCAGGCAGATATGAGTTCGCAAAAAGCATCGACTTGTACGGCTCGACCATGCCGTTGACATTTATCACATCGATCAGTCTGTCATATGGTACATCAAGCTGTATCTGTGACGCGCTCGTAAACGTGCCGAAGTCTGGATGATCGTGGAATCTCATATCGACTTCGGATGCATATTTTTTATATGAACTCAGATAGTGATACAGCATCCTGTAGCGTTCATTTTTGATAGGCACTCCCCGCACCTTGTAACAGTTGGGATTGACGCCCATCCCGGTAAGCGAATAACCTATCCTGTGGAAGTCTGCATTCAGGTAATTGTAATATCTGTTAAATCGATCCCTGACCTCGAGCAGGCTTCTCGCCTTGCCGAAGGACAACTCCAGATTCCTGTATGAACAATCAAAGGAGAGGATATCCCCCGTCTCTTCAAGCTCCGCTGAAGTCATGGCACCGTCAGCATCGGTGCCGGACGGTTTAAATCCGAACTTCTTGATAAATGAGTCCGCAACCTCATGTACCCTGACTTCGTCAACCGCTTCACCGGAATCAGGTACTATCGGCATTTCTATCTCGATACCTACATAGTCCTCTCTTTTTTTCTTGGTCGGCTCAATATACTTGTTGTATATCGCCTCGTAAACTGCTTCTTTATTCATATACGGCTCCTCTCGACGAGTTCTCTTGTATAGCCTGTTTTCAGATGGGCAATTCTCCGAAAAGGCTATACTGATGCGTCTGCGGGGTGTCTAATCGTCTTTTTGATGTATTTACCTATCAAATAAGTATGTTTATGTTATACATCACATGTTATGTTTTGTCAACTAAAAAAATTAAAATTACTATTCACGCCTGATATGCTCATACATCAGACTGAAAGCACATAATCGGAAAACAATTGACATTTTAGTTAAAACCATTTATCATAAAGGGTATACCTGCTGGATGCAGCACCACTGAACCTCGGAGGCGCGGACGGTGCGCCTTGCAGGGCGATATTGATAAGGGAGTGAGTACTATAGGTTATACGGGATCTGATGAATGATAATAAGACTTATCAAGGAGAAATATTCATGAAAAAACGCTTTTTGGCAATACTTGTTTTAACATGTATACTTATCATGACAGCGTGTGGGGGAGAGGAAACATCAGTGGATATCCGATGGTGGCAGAAGACCAATGTTTATGAAGTATATGTAAACAGTTTTCAGGACACAGACGGCAGCGGTTACGGTGATCTGAAGGGTATCACCAAGCATCTTGATCATCTGAAGGAGCTTGGCGTCGGCGCGCTGTGGCTGACGCCTGTTTTTGAGTCGCCTATGGATGACAACGGATATGATG
Organism: Eubacterium sp.; assembly: GCA_017445525.1. Classification (GTDB taxonomy): domain Bacteria; phylum Bacillota; class Clostridia; order Lachnospirales; family Lachnospiraceae; genus Eubacterium_F. The sequence continues at coordinate 2,529 of JAFSTZ010000232.1, read as the reverse complement.
TTGCTGATTATTATAAGATAAATCCAACATACGGGACAGACGAAGACATAGATCAGCTTTTTGAGGAGGCAAAAAAAAGAGATATCCGTATCGTCATGGATCTTGTTTTTAACCATACATCAAATAAATGTAAGTGGTTTGTTGAGTCCGAGAAAAGCAAGGATAATGAATACAGTGACTGGTACATCTGGCGCGATGCAAAGCCGGACGGAAGTGAGCCGAATAACTGGCGGAGTATATTCGGTGGTTCCGCATGGACGTGGTCTGAGACAAGAGGTCAGTACTATCTCCATACATTTGCCGTATCTCAGCCCGACCTGAACTGGGAAAACGAGAAAGTCAGACAAGCTCTCTACGATGTAGCCAATTACTGGGCAGACAAGGGGTGCGGCGGATTCCGTATGGATGCGATCCCTTATATCAAAAAGCCGGCTGATTTTTCTGATGGAACACCCGATGATATCGACGGGATGACCGGCATCCACAACATGACTGCCAACACTGAAGGTATACTTGATTTTCTGAAGGAATTCAAGAAGCATGTTCAGGATGGCAGGGATATCTTTACTGTTGGTGAAGCTAACGGAGTAGCCGCATCAGAGTTAGATAAATGGGTCGGTGAAAACGGCGTTTTTGACATGATATTTGAGTTCAGCCATATGGATCTGGAGTTTGCCGGCGGCAAAGAGATTTGGGGCAAGGCAAAAGCATGGAAACTGACAGATCTGAAAAAGGCTCTTTCCGACAGCCAGCGGGCAACCGAGACCAACGGTTGGTATCCGATCTTTTTTGAGAACCATGACAAACCAAGATCCATCGATCATTATTTCCCGGAGGATGCAGACCCGGTACTTGCAGGAAGAGCGATGGGCACGGTATTGATGACCTTGCGCGGCACACCATTTATATATGAGGGAGAGGAACTGGGTTATAAAAATATTGCGTGGCCGTCTATAGATGATTACAATGATCTGAGTTCACATAACCAATATAAAACTGCTATTGAGGATGGACTCAGCGAATCAGAAGCGTTAGATTGCGTACACCGTTTCAGTCGTGATAACGCCAGAACGCCTATGCAGTGGGATGATTCCGATAACGCCGGTTTCACTACGGGTAAACCCTGGCTGCCGATCCACGATGATTATAAAACGGAAAACGCCGAGAGCGAGGCAAAGGATCCTGCGTCCGTCTTGAGCTGGTATCGTAAGCTTGCTAAGTATAGAGGTGATACGTCGGTTCTGATCGATGGAAGTTACCGTGAGATCATGGCAGACAGTGAGCAGGTATATGCTTTTGTCAGGGAGAACAAAGATGATAAGCTCATCATAGCTGTCAACTTTACAGGTGAACCTGTTGATCTTGATCTGTCCGAAGCAGGGGTAGAAGATCCGTCATCGGCGAAAATAGTTCACAGCAGTTATGAGGATACGGATACTGAGACGGCGCAGGTTGATAAACTGCGACCGTATGAGGCAGTGATCATAGGTAATAATTGATACATATGATAGATACATGGAGTAACAGGGTAAAGTATAATCGAGTAGGGGAGATTTATCCACCTACTCGCTGCGCCGCCCGCGTGCAGCATCGCTCAAATAACCATGTGCGGGCGTGTGCATAATAAAAAGAGTCTCACTTTGGTGGGACTCTTTTTATTCGTAACCTACTCTCTTAAACACCCTATCGGGATTATCTTGACGCCTGAATCCAGTGTCATCGCAACATCTGCAGTTGCGCAAATTATGAGCTTCAGTGAGGGTTTTCTATACTCTACGCCCGGACGATCTCCGTCGAGTTTAGCAGATGTGTTATGCGCATCTATCAATTCGTCGAATTTCAATAAGCTTTTTTCTGCAGCAGGAATCTGATTGAATCCCGTTTTTATTTCTATCAAAGCGTATCTTCCATCCGGAAGTTGGTATACAGCGTCTGCTTCCAGACCCCATTCATCTCTATAGTGTTTTACACTGGCATCATTAGCGGAAGCAAAAGCTAATAAATCACGTAAAACAGCATTTTCCAAAGCGTGTCCGAACAGATCCAGATCATTTATAAAATATGTTGGAGATACTCCCAACATAGCTAAGGCAATAGATGGGTCGATAAATATATGCTTCTTTGCCGATCGTATTGCTGTTTTTGAGCGAATCTGCGGGGTCCAAGCATCCAAGTCTTTTATTACAAATAGCCTTTTTAAAGCATCTACGTATGACAGTATGGTAGGATCTGTCACCTGTTGAGTAGCTTTTATATCAGCATAAATCGTATTCTTTTTTGCCGTCGTAGCCATATTCCTGGCATAAGACTTTAGAATTGTAGTTGCTAATTCCGGATCCCTATCAGTATTATCTATAGAGCTTATATCTTCACGGTATATCTGTCTCGCATAATCCTTTGCTATCTCCAGCTGTGAATCCCTATTTTTGATGGAAAGAACTCTGGGCCACCCGCCTCTGCAGATCGGGAAAAATAAATCTTCTAATTTTAAATTGGATTTTATTCCGTCTATATTGTAATCCTTGTCTT
>JAFSTZ010000231.1 GCA_017445525.1 Eubacterium sp. | reverse complement strand
TGGTGCTCATGCTCCTCATGGTCGTGGTCATGGTGATGGTGCTCATGCTCCTCATGGTCGTGATCGTGGTGATGGCAGCACTCTCCATCCTCATGGTCATGATCATGATGATGGCAGCATTCCCCATCCTCGTGATGATGTCCGCACTCCGGACACACATCCTCTTCCTCCAGAAGCTCCATCCGAAGCGAGTCAGCATCGTCAAAAGCACTCACGATCTGTTTGCCGTCAAGCTCCTCCCATGGAGTCGTGATTATCGAAGCCCTGTCGTTTCTCTCACGTATCAAACTTAAACATTCATTTAATTTATCTTCAGAAATATCTCCCGTTCTGGACAGGATAATCGTCTTTGCACTCTCTATCTGATTGTTATAGAACTCTCCGAAATTCTTGATATACATCTTTGCCTTCTTGGCATCAGCGACCGTCACTGCAGCGCCAAGCTCAACCTCAACACCATTTTTATGTCCGGTCAAAACCAGATCCTCATCCTTCTCCACTCCGGCGTTCTCGTCCAGAATCCCTGCAACCGCACGAACCACATCGGAAAGCTTTCCAACCCCCGAAGGCTCTATGATAATGCGATCCGGCGTGTACTTGGTCAGCACATCTCCCAGCGCAGTCCCGAAATCACCCACCAACGAGCAGCAGATGCAGCCCTGATTCATCTCGGTTATCTCTATCCCGGCATCTTTCATAAACCCGCCGTCGATGCCGATCTCACCAAACTCATTCTCTATCAGTACCAGTTGCTCGCCCTTAAACGCCTCAGCGATCAGCTTTTTGATAAGCGTAGTCTTCCCGGCGCCCAAAAAGCCTCATACTATGTCTATCTTTGTAGCCATTTTACACAACCTCCTTCTGTTTCTGCTCGAGCCACTCGTTGGCCTCATCCAGCCCCTCATCCGAGTAGGCAAAGGTTTCGGTATAGACCTCCTCATCGGTTTTCTCCAGGATAAATGGTCCCTTCCACGCTTTAACCTCGAGGCAATCCACCATCTCTTCGCCACCGCCCTCTACAACAGGACTATCCTCCTCCATCACATCTCCAAGCTCACCAGAGATGTCAGAAAGCGGTCTCTCAGCACGGTAAACTCTAAAACAAAGCCCCCGATAGCTCCCCGTAAAAACGGTCTTTTTATAGTAATCAATCGAGTAAAGATTGATACCTTCCATCATATATATTCACCAACTTCTTATATTACAACTTGATTTTCTCGTAAACCCAATGATCCCGTTGATCATTCATCCGTCCGATCAATCGTCAGTTTCGACGATAACTCATTATCAATATAAATGATCACAACTGAGCATCAACAAATATCTGATATATCGCCCTGACAGCATTCTCAAAATCATCGTTGCTTACCGCGATGATGATATTTAACTCGGATGAACCCTGATCGATCATCTTGACATTTATATGTGCATGTGCAAGCGCCGCAAACAGCCTGCCTGCCGTACCTCTCGTGCTCTTCATACCGCGTCCTACAACTGCTATAAGAGCAAAATCAGACTCGATATCCATATGATCCGGCTCGCACAGCTCCTCGATCCTCGATATGACCAGCTGCTCCTTCTCTGCAAATTCTTTCTGGCGCACGATCACGGACATAGTATCAATACCTGAAGGCATATGCTCCACAGAGATGTTGTTTTCCTCAAACGCGGTGAGAACCTTGCGACAGAAGCCTATCGCTGTATTCATCTTGTCCTTCTCCACGCTGACCGCAGCAAAACCACGCATACCGGCTATACCCGTGATGGTATACTTCGGTATCCTCGATGTGCGCTCGACGATCATAGTGCCCTCGTCTTCCGGCTTGTTGGTATTTCTGATATTGATGGGGATTCCCACCTGACTGACCGGGAAGATAGCATCCTCATGCATCACGGATGCTCCCATATACGCAAGCTCCCTGAGCTCCTTGTAGGTGATGGTATGGATGACCTGCGGATCCTTCACTATACGCGGGTCAGCGACCATAAATCCGGACACATCAGTCCAGTTCTCATAGATATCGGCATGAACCGCCCTGGCGACGATAGCTCCGGAGATATCCGAGCCTCCTCGTGAGAAAGTGACGATCTGCCCATTTTTCTTTGACCCGTAAAACCCGGGGATAACAGCTCTGTCATGAACTTCAAGCTGTACTCTGATAAGCTTGTAAGTCTCTGCCGCATCCAGAGTCTCATCGTCCTTGAAACGAACCACATTTGCGGCATCTATAAACTCATAACCGAGATATGCAGCCATGATCTTGCCGTTCAGATACTCACCACGCGAGATCACGTACATCTCACCGGCATCAGACTCCATATCCTTTCTGATCTGTTCAAACTCTTTGGCAAGAGACAGCTTAAGTCCCAACCCGCGTATGATCTCCGCATATCTGACTCTCAACTGCTCCAGAACCTTCAGATAAGGACGCCCCGCCTGAAGCATGCCATAACATTTATACAAAAGATCCGTAACCTTGGTATCGTTTGAGTTGCGCTTTCCCGGCGCCGACGGCACCACAAACCTCCTTGATTCATCCTCGCGTATGATGTCTCCAACCTTCTTGAACTGCTCAGCACTCGCCAGTGAACTGCCGCCGAACTTAACTACCTTCTTCATCCTTCCAGACTTCTCCTTCTCTATCCATTTATCTGTTTCATGGCTACTATCACGCCCCACACAGAGAGTCATGCCCTCAGCACCCTACGGCTGCCTCGTAACACTCTCCTTATGAATGAGAGTGACAGTAACACATATCACTCATATTATAACAGACGTGTCAAGTCCTCAGATCTCCACATCCTCCTCATAGTCGACATTGTCATATCCAAAGCCGAACATATGATAAAAATCCTCCCAATATCCGTCGATATCGCCAACGCTCTTTATGGACTCCGTCGAAACGCTGTCCCAAACCTCCGAGACGGCCTGCTGTACCGACTCACGCATCTCCAGATCATCAAGCCTGATATAGCCGTCCTGTACCTCGCCCGCAGGCAGTTTATCTGTATAGAGTCTCACCATCTGCTCGATGCAGCCCTCATGTACGCCCTGCTCCTTCATAACCTTGTACAAAAGAGAGATATACAGCGGCACGATCGGTATCGCAGCGCTCGACTGTGTCACAAGAGCCTTGTTTACCGATATATAAGCTTTCAATCCTATATCAGAAAAATGTTCCGTCAAACGCTTTGACGTCTCATACAGATGTTTCTTCGCCTGTCCTATCGATCCGTCCTTGTAGATCGGATGCGTCATCACGGGACCTATATAAGAATAAGCAAGCGTGATAGCTCCCTCTGCCAGCACACCCGCATCATGAAGCCTGTTTATCCACTCCTCCCAGTCTTCTCCGCCCATAACGGTGATCGTATCCCTGATCTCATCGTCATCCGCAACAGGCACTGTAACCTCGGTAATCTCGTTGGTCCTCAAGTCCAGTGTACGATTCGTATAAGGCTCACCGGTTGTCTTTAAAACGCTTGAAACGGTTTTAGTTTCAGCATCCGCTCCTCCTGACACCTTAACCGTCCTCCTCGGAGCTGCCAGAGAGTAAATGACCATATCAACCTCTCCCCAGTCTTCCTTTATGGCAGAAATGACCTGATCCTTCATCTCATCCGAAAAACCGTCTCCGTTGAAAGATCTGGCGTACAGCCCGTCCTCTTTTGCCTGCTTCTCAAAAGCCTGTGTGTTGTACCACCCTGCCGAAGCAGTTCTGTTTTTATCGGGATTGGCCTCTTTCTCGAAGGCAACACCCATCGTAGACGCCCCATAGCCATAAGCAACAGCTATCCGGCTTGCAAGTCCGTAGCCTGTGGACGAACCTATCACAAGCGCTCTTATACGGCCGTCATGCCCCTTTATACCGAGCTTTGACGCCGCACTGTCCGCTCCGAACGAACCACCTGCCATAGCATTTTT
>JAFSTZ010000230.1 GCA_017445525.1 Eubacterium sp. | reverse complement strand
CACCGGCGGCGCGTCGAGATACTACCTGCCCGTCCGGTGGTTCACCGACGCGGTCACAAAGCCCAGCCTGTCGAGCGCGCTGCTGCTGGTGGGCCTGACCCTGCTGCTGTTCGCGGCGGTGTTCGCCATCGTCGGCCGATCCTACAGGAATATCAACTCCGCCATGAAGTCGCACGCCGCGGCGAAGCGCTTCCGCATGAGGGCGCAGAAGCGGCGCAGCGTGGTTTTCTCCATCGCCTTCAAGGAGTTCAAGCGGCTGACCGGCTCCACCGCCTACATGACCAACGGCGCGATGGGCATGCTGCTCGCCGCAATCGTGGGACTCGTCACCCTCGTCGTCGGCGCGGACAGGATCATCTCCACCGTCACGGCCGGCGCGCCCATCAGCCCGGCCATGCTCCAGCCGGCCATACCGTTCATCGTCCACTTCTTCATCGGCATGGTCGCCACCACCGCCTGCTCGCCTTCGCTGGAGGGCAAGAACTACTGGATCATACAGAGTCTGCCCATCGAGAAAAAGACTGTCTATCTAGGCAAGATGCTTTTCAATATGTACCTGGATGTTCCGGTTATGATCTTTTCGACGATCTGTATATGCATATCTGCCGGAGTGCCGATACTCGAAACCATATTGTATCTCATACTCGGATTTATGCTGTGCTCGTTTTCCACGGCGTGGGGATGCGCGTGCGGTATCAAGCATATAAAGCTTGAGTGGGAGAACGAGATCGAGGTTGTGAAGCAGGGTGCGGCGGTCACGATCTATCTGCTGCCAAACATGTTTGCGTGTATGGCAGTTGCAGCGCTGTCGATATTTTTGGGGATAAATATGGACCACAATCTGCTTGCTGTAATCATGATAGCTATAGTCGGGGTTCTCGCATTGCTCAGCTATCTCAGGGTGATGTCGCTGGTGAAAAAGCAATCTTGACCTGTGTGGTGATCTATGCTACAATGTTGCTCGATGCGTGGTAGTTGAAAACATGTATTTTGATGAATTAGTATAGTTGAAGGAGAGTATTTACGATGAAAACTTCACAGGAATTGTTTACTGCGTATACCGGGATCGTACAGAAAAAGACATCCATGCCGGTGATAAAGATGCTTCTTTCGGGGATATTTGCCGGGTTATTTATAGGGCTCGGCGGGCTGGGAAGCCAGGTTGCATCTACTGCGATCGGCGGCGGACTCGGCAGGTTTGTTGGGGCGTGTGTGTTCCCTGTAGGACTCTTCATGGTGGTCATGGTCGGCGTGGAGCTTTTTACCGGCAACTGTATGCTGGTGATACCCTGGTTTGCCGGCGAGAAGGATGTCACTATAGGCGGTATACTGAAGAACTGGATTTTTGTTTACATTGGACACTTCATCGGCGGTGTCGTACTTGCTCTGTCGATATACTACTCGGGACTCGGAAGTCTGTTTGACGGTGGTCTCGCTCAGACGGCTGCAGGAGCTGCGGAGATGAAGATAGGGCTGTCTCCGGCTGAGGCGATCATCCGTGGAGTGTTCTGCAACATCCTGGTTTGTCTTGCGGTATGGATGGCGATGCAGGCGCAGACGGTGATAGGCAAAGCTATCGCAGTATTTGCTCCGGTGATGCTTTTTGTACTGTGCGGCTTTGAGCATAGCGTGGCAAACATGTATTTTATCCCGCTGGGTATCATGTATAACGGCGGACTGGCAGTGGGAGATTTTCTCCTGTACAATCTGCTTCCGGTGACAGTAGGCAACATCATCGGAGGTTCGGTAGTAGTCGGGGGCGGACTGAGAGTTTTATCCAAGCAGTGATCGAGGATGAGATTAATCAGTAGGCAAAGTGTTGTTTATCTGATGAAGAGAGTATAAAACCAAGATGTATTATAATGGAACAGATGTAAGCTTATATGCCTGGCTGGTCTATGACAGAGAGGGCGCAGACAGAAACAGGGATTATATAGATTATCATCATGAAGTCGGAAAGAGATACGGTATCACTTTCCGACTTATATTTGTTGATGAATTATCGGAAGAAATCATAGATGATGTGATAACAAAAGACAGGCCGGATTTCTGCATCGTGAGGACCATGTATACACCTGTTTATGCAGCGTTGGAGAGTAGAGGTATCCGTTGTTTTAATTCTTACAAAGTGTCTTATCTGACAGATCACAAGGGCAGATGTATCGAGTATATCCGGGAGCATACTTCTGTGCCTGTGGTGCCGACAACAGTTATATCGTGCGCAGGTGACAGACCGGGTGAGGATGAAAAAATAAGTAGTGAATCCATCGGAAATAAGAGTTATAAAAATATATCAGATATGATCGATCATTTGAAAAACTATCCGGGCTACGTCATCAAGTCTGCAACCGGTCATGGTGGCAGTGAGGTTATGAGGCTGACGGGCACGTTTTTATCACCCGCTTTGTCCTGGCTTGCAAAAGATGATATCCTGCTCCAGCCCTTTATTGATGGTCCCGGCGAAGATGTCAGGGTTTACGTGATCGGCGATGAGATCGTGGCAGCGGTAAAGAGAAGAGTCGGCAGCGGACGGTCAGATAGCGGAGAGTTTCGTGCCAACGCCTCGCTCGGTGGGGAGGTGTCTACATATAAGCTGAGTGATGGCGAACAATGGCTGGTGCGTCAGATAACAGATCAGTTTGACTTCGGTATGGTCGGGATTGATTTTATCATAGATGAAAACGGAGCATTTATATTCAATGAAATAGAAAATGTAGTCGGTGCCAGGATGCTGTATCGGTGCCACCCGGATGTGGATATACTTGACAGGTATATGAAGTATATAGTTGATTATCTATAAAAATTCAAAAATTTGTTTGACTTTTGCCGCCATCTATGGTAAAATGCACTTTGTTGCTTATATAAGCCGTTTGGGGTATTAGCTCAGGTGGTAGAGCACTTGACTTTTAATCAAGTTGTCCGGGGTTCGAGTCCCCGATACCTCACTTCATACAATTTATATGGAAAGTCCTGCATATGCGGGACTTTTTCTTGCTGTTTAAGGCTGTTTCCGGAAGTTTGAAACTTGTATATCTCAATAATCTGATTTTTTTAAAAAATGTATTTGAACATAGCAATATTATATGTTATAATGTAAATCGTATCAGTATTTGGTTGGACTCATAGGGAGAGTTGACAGATATGGGCACTGAAGAAAAGCGGAAAAGACCGGTAGTGGCTATCATGACCGGAAGCTTTCATACAGAGAACTCCAGCAAGATCGGCAACGTTACCGGTCAGTTTTTCCTTGATAAGGATATAGATGTGCGTCTGTATCAGGGCTTGGATGCCGGACGCTTTCTTGATGTCGGTGCATCGCTGGATGAAGGCTTTGACTCTCACTATTATTCTCTGTTCGGATATAGCAAGTTTGATACTCCCGATATTATCATCATATCTTTTGGCACTATTTCTGCGGTTAAGAACCCTCTTATCTTGAGGCAGTTTATAGCGGGGATTCCCGATGTGCCGATCATTCTTCTTGAAGATGATTCTGATATTCCGAATGGTATCCATATAACTATAGATAATTATGCCGGCATGCGTAATGCTATAGAGCATCTGATAAGTGTTCACGGCAAAAAGGATATCATATTTGTGGCGGGTCCTGAAAAGGTTCCGGATGCACATGTACGTCTGTGTGCATATATGGATGTTATGGAGGAGAATGATATAGAGATCACTGACAGCATGATAGTTTACGGTGATTTCACGGACAATGTTGACGGTCTGATCGAGGAGGCTTTGTGGATACATGGCATGCCCGAGGCATTTGCCTGTGCCAACGATGATATGGCTTCGAGCGTATACAGGGTTCTGCGTTCGCGCGGTATGGAGCCCGGCAAGGATGTGCTGGTAACAGGCTTTGACAACACACCGGCAGCCGGACATATGACTCCTCCGCTTGCGACGGTAAATCAGAATTTTAAAGAGGTATCAAAGATTGCTTTTGAAAAGGCTCTTTTGATCCTGGAAGAACAAAAATATGAGTCAGCGACGATAGCTGCCGAGTTTATGCCGAGGCAGTCCTGCGGCTGCTCTCCTCAGGTTGATTTCAACAGGGATCATATGCTTTCCGACTGGAACAAGGATCAGCAGTTGATAAATCGCCTCAAGTTGAACAACATGATGAGTTCTCTCACCGTGAGAAACCTTTTCAAGGAAGATATCACGATGGAGGCATTTTTTGAAAATCTCGGAAAACAGTTGAGATTGCTGAAAACCCAGAGGTCGTATATCTGTCTTCTGGAGGAACCCCAAAAGATCAGTTCTGAGGACAAGATGTTTACGCCGAACAAGTTATTTCTGCATATGTATCAGGATCGTGACGGCGTTCAGGCTTATGATGAGAGCGAAGGCATAGAGATCGTTCCGGGGGGTCTTGGCAAGTACAATTCCGAAAAGAAATGCTCCAGAGTGGCGACATTTATGTTGTTTTACGGTGAGTATCAGTATGGTATTTTCTGCGTAGAGCTTTCACCGAAACAGATGTTGTTCTACTATACTATATCTCTGGAGATCGGAAGTGGACTCAGGTATCTGTATCTTGCATTAGATCAGAAAAAAACTCTCAGGACACTCAGGGAGAAAAATCAGATTCTCGATTACACCGCAAGTCATGACACACTGACGGGGTACTTAAACCGTGCAGGCGTGATGACGGAAGCATTTTCATATATGAGGAAATATAAGAGCGGAGAGAGATTTGTTGCCGTGATGGGAGATCTCGATCATCTCAAGCAGATAAATGACACCTTCGGTCATGACAGCGGTGACTACGCTATATGCCATGCAGCCAACGCCATAGCCCACGCTCTACCGGAGGGTGCTCCTCTTGGAAGGACAGGTGGAGATGAGTTCACCTGCTTTTTCCATGCTGAGGAAGAGGAAACATGTG
>JAFSTZ010000229.1 GCA_017445525.1 Eubacterium sp. | reverse complement strand
ACCTGGACAGCCTACGCACTCGGTTCCAAGATCAAATCAGGTTACCTCGAGATGTCCAACGTAAACGCCGCCGACGAGATGGTAAACATGATCATCACCCAGCGTGCATACGAGATGAACGCAAAAGCGATCACCGCATCCGATGAGATGCTGCAGCAAGCTAATAACTTGAGATCATAGTTACCATTCACGGTCATATGACATATGAATGCAGATTGAAAGCTTGCTTTCATATGTGCATTCATGTGGCATATGGGCTGAAAGCCGTCACTCCCACACATGAGGAGAGTGTGTGCGAAGCACACAATAGAGCACCGTGTGCACAGATGTGACGAGCTTGCTCGATCACAGATGTGGGCACGAGTGCGGACTCTCCGAATGAAGGGAGTGACCGTGAATGGTTAGTAATTGATAGGAGGCCCCCATGGCAATCACCCTTGACCCTACGATGTCCTACGCGACATCCTCACAAAATATCTACAATGACGCTCAGATCGCAGCCGCCGACAGGCTATCCACGCAGATCGAGGGCGCATCCTCCGACGAAGAAACTCTCAAGGCCTGCAAAGACTTTGAGGCTTACATGCTCGAGAGTATATTTAAAAAGATGAATGAGTCTGCCAAACTGCTTGCGGACGACGGCGAGGAGGACAGCTCCAAGCAGTATGTGGAGATGTTTGAGGATAACTATTATCAGTCTCTGGCGCAGAGCATGATGGCATCCGGCCAGGGAGTCGGCATCGCAGAACAGCTGTATCAGAGCATCACCAATCAGAAGCTCGGTATCAGCAAGGATACGACTACCGCCGAGCAGGCAGCCAAGGTAGCCGAGCAACTGGCAGGAAAGACCGGAACTGACGCAGCGGTGCAGACACTGGCACAGCAGACCGGCGCCACTGCGGCAGATATTAAAGACATGAGCAAAGCCGAGCAGGCGGAGGTTGCGGCTGCGCAGGCGGAGGCATCATTTGCATCGGCGTTAAACGATACTATGTGAGTTTGATCGCTCTGATGTTGAGATCAGTGGCGGCAGATATAACGTATTTATCTGCATAATATGAGGAGATATATGGAAGAACACACCGGATATATAGCGAGTATCCGCTTCAGGAATGATGAGAACGGTTATACGGTTTTTGACCTTGAAGAGCCCGACGGAGGTGAGATCACCTGCGTGGGGCATTTTCCATTTATAAATGAAGGCGAGTATGTCAGGGTTACCGGCGAGCTCACCATCCACCCCATCTATCAGGAGCAGTTGAAGGTTTCCGACTATGAGATCACTGAGCCGGACGGCGTGGATGCGATCCTGAAGTTCCTCTCATCAGGTGCTGTCAAGGGCATCAGGGGAGGTCTCGCCAAAAGGATAGTTGATAATTTCGGTGAGCGTACCTTTGACGTGATGGAAAAGCATCCCGAGGAGCTGGCGCTGATTAAGGGCATATCCGATAAAAAAGCCCGGGAGATCGCATCAAGTTTCTCGGAGATGAGGGGCATGCGCAGAGCCGTTATATTTTTACAGAAATACGGCATCGCTCTGACACTGGCGGTCAAGATATATAAGTACTACGGCGACGAGCTTTTCGATGTAGTCGAGAAAAATCCTTACAGGCTGGCCGAGGATATACAGGGAGTCGGCTTTAAAAAAGCTGACGAGATAGCCGTCAAGGCCGGTTTTCTTCCGGACTCGCTAGGGCGTATCAGAGCCGGGTTGATCTATGCGTTGAATCTGGCTGCGGCGGAGGGGCATGTTTATCTGCCGGAGGATGAGCTCGTGCTGAGGGGCGTCGAGCTGCTCGGAGTGTCCTCGGAGCAGATACTTGATGTGATAGCGGTCATGGTCATTGACAAGGTGCTCGTGATGACAAAGCCTGAGTCGCCCAAACGAGCGCCGGCTATGAAGCAGACCGGGACCGGTGCCGGTGATGAAGCTGGATCGGATGTCTGTCGTCGCATTTATCTGCCTTCGCTTAACTATGCCGAGCTTGACTGCGCAAGGGCGCTTCTGGATCTGAACATCTCTTTTCCGGGCGATGAGGCGGTACACGAGAAAACCATAAAAACCATAGAAAAAAGAGAAGGTATCGAGCTGGATGATCTGCAGCGAACGGCTGTATCGGAGGCCATCAGAAACGGTGTGACCGTGATCACGGGCGGTCCCGGAACCGGCAAGACCACCACTATAAATACTCTGATGCGCGTGCTGATGAATGAGGGATACCATATCCTCCTGGCAGCACCGACCGGACGCGCGGCCAAAAGGATGTCCGAGGCGACGGGCTACCCTGCGCAGACAATACACAGGCTTCTGGAGTATTCGGGCGGCCCCGGCGACGATGAATCGTTTGACAGGGAGGCGGGCTTTCAGAGAAACAGGGATAATCCACTGGAAACGGACGTCGTCATAGTAGATGAGATGTCCATGGTCGATATATTTTTATTTTCGCACCTTTTGAAAGCGCTGAATGTCGGCACCAGGCTCATCCTGGTAGGCGACGTCGATCAGCTCCCCAGCGTCGGCCCCGGAAATGTACTGAAGGATATCATATCCTCGCATTGTTTCAACGTAGTGAAGCTCACCAAGATCTTTCGCCAGGCGATGGAGAGCGATATCGTCATGAACGCCCATCGCATCCTCTCCGGTCAGGAGATCGATCTGCATAAAAATAAGGGCGACTTCTTCTTCGCTGCCTGCGATACGCCCAAAAAGGTCATCGATACCATGTTGTTTTCGCTTGTGAAAAGCAGTATGGCGGAGTATTTTGACTGTGAGCCTTTTGATATGCAGATACTTTCGCCCATGAAAAAGGGGGAACTCGGAGTTATCCACTGTAACGAGCTTCTGCAGAAATACCTCAATCCGCCATCACCTCAAAAGCATGAGATCGTCTCCCACGATGTGACCTTCAGAGAGGGCGACAAGGTCATGCAGATCAAGAACAATTACAGGATGAAGTACCGTATTCTCGGTTACAATGGCATAGTTGTCGAGGAGGGCGAGGGAGTCTTCAACGGCGACATCGGTGTGATAAAGACCATAGATACAGCGGAAAAGCAGGTAGAGGTGATCTTTGATGATGAAAAGCATGTGACTTATGCCATGTCAGAGCTCTCTGATCTTGAACCTGCCTACGCCGTCACGGTGCATAAATCACAGGGAAGTGAGTACCCGGTAGTGATACTGCCTCTGTTTTCAGGCCCTGCGCCGCTTATGACGAGAAATATCCTCTATACTGCGCTCACCAGAGGCAGGCGCTGCGTGATGATCATTGGCAGGGAGGATACCGTAAACAGGATGATAGCAAATGTGTCGGAGAACAAGCGATATTCGTCTCTGGCGGAGAGACTTGCCTGAGTTATTTCTTATCATATCCGGACGGCCGAAAGCGCCTTATAGTACCGCATTCTGAGCGAGCGCGGCGGTCGCTTAAGAAAAAAAGACTTGATACAGGTAGGAAAATGTGGTATGATAGTACGCAATAAGACACAAGACTTTGATATTATTTCGCTGTCTACGGGCGCTTGACAAGGAGGCGCGGATGCGGACAGAGACTGTTTACGGCGGATGATCACGCCTGGGGAAGAGGATATATGAGGATACTTGATATACTGTATCCGGAGAAGTGTGTTTTTTGCGGTTCGTTGGTGTATGACGGCATGAGAGTTTGCCGGGACTGCAGCAGGCATCTGCCTTATGTGACCGAGCCGGTGTGCAGGCACTGCGGAAAGCCCATAGAGGATGAGAGGATCACACTTTGTTCGGATTGTGAGAGGCGAGGTATCTCATTTATAGATGAAACTGCCTCACTGTGGATATATGAAGACCCGGTCAAGAGTGCGCTGATGGACTTTAAGTATGGAGGCTGCACCTCGGATGCGGATTTTTATGCCAAAGAGTTGGTGGACAGATATGCCCGCCGTATCAGAGCCTGGTCGCCGGATGCCTTGGTTCCGGTGCCCATACACAGACGGAGACAGTGGTTCAGAGGGTACAATCAGGCAACAGAGCTGGCTGTTCATATAGGGAGACGACTGGGTATCCCGGTAGCGGAGCTCCTTATCAGAGACAGATACACCGCTCCGCAGAAGAGTCTGTCGCCGTCTGAGCGCAGAGCAAACCTCAGAGATGCGTTTTCCGTCGATGTGGATTTGGAGCCGGACAGATACGGCAGTGTGTTGCTGATAGATGATATCTATACTACCGGAGCGACTTTGGAGTCGTGTGCTGAGCATCTGAAGGATGCCGGAGTTCAGCGTGTCTACGGTATGTGCCTGTGTGCCGGCAGTGGGAGCTGACAGAGCAGTCGGATCGATATAGTTATTTATAAATACCATGGCCGTATCATATTGGACGGCGTATGTTGTGTTATAATAGTATAAAGAGGAGCGTATAGCAGGTTGGTAGCGCTTCAGAATGGAGGTAAATATGGAACTGATCGGTTGCGTAAGATGTGGAAAGTTGTTTCAGTATGTATCCGGACCCCGGGTATGTCAGAACTGCAGCAAGGCTTTGGAAGAGAAGTTTATGGAGGTTAAGCAGTACGTCAGGGAGCATCCGAATGTCGATATGCGTACTCTGTCAAAGGAGTGTGATGTCAGCCCCAAGCAGATCCAGCGCTGGGTACGTGAGGACAGACTGGTGTTCTCGTCGGATTCGCCTATAGGTATCCCCTGTGAGCGTTGTGGAAAGACTATCAAGTCGGGACGTTTTTGTGAAAATTGTAAAAATGGTATCACGCACGATCTCGAGGATGCTGCCGGTATCAAAAAGCAGGCAAAGCCGGAACCACAGAAGAAGAAAGCTCCGGACAGCGACAAGATGCGCTTCCTCGGGTGATCGTGTTCGGCTTAGATCGGTATTGCATAGTTATGGTATCTGTTGGGGTCAAACTACCTTTTGGCCCCAACAAATTTATGTAGGAAAGATGAAAAGAGAGATGAAAGAAAATGGTAAGTTACCGGGCGATATGGGGGACGAGGATATAACCCGGTTGATACAGGAAGAGGAGTCTGAGCCGACAGGTCAGACACAGGATGGCTCCAGACAGGAGAACAAGATGGGTGTCCTCCCCATCAAAAGACTGTTGGTCTCGATGTCATTGCCTATGATGATATCGATGCTTGTGCAGGCTTTATATAATATCGTTGATTCGGTGTTTGTTGCGCAGATCGAGGAGAAGGCTCTGACGGCCGTCACTCTTGCGTTTCCCATGCAGAACTTTATGATATCAGTTGCAGCGGGAACGGGTGTCGGTATCAACGCTCTTTTGTCCAGATCTCTGGGGGAGAAGCGTTTTGACAGAGCGGATCATGCAGCAAACAGTGGTATTTTTGTCATACTGCTGAGCAGTGTGGCATTTTTACTGATAGGATTGTTTGGTACAGAGCCGTTTATCATGTCGCAGAGCGAGGATCCTGTTATCTTTGAGTATGCCAAGACCTACCTCGGCTTGGTGACATGCATATCACTTCCGCTCTTTATGCAGGTAACCTTCGAGAGGCTTTTGCAGTCTACCGGAAGAACTCTGTTCAGCATGATATCGCAGGTCACGGGTGCGGTTATCAATCTCATCCTGGATCCTATATTTATCTTTGGTTATTTCGGCCTGCCGAAGATGGGAGTGGCCGGAGCTGCGATCGCAACACTGCTGGGTCAGACTATAGCTTCATTCGTATCGCTGTTTTGCAATCTCAAGTTCAACAAGGATATAAAGCTGTCGCTGAAATCTATCTTCAGACCTTATGGTTGGGTAGTCAAGCAGATATATATGGTCGGTGTTCCGTCCATCCTGATGATGTCCATCGGGTCGGTCATGACCTTTGCGATGAACAAGCTTTTGGGCGCTTTTTCGGATACTGCGACGGCGGTCTTCGGAGTCTACTTCAAGCTGCAGAGCTTTTTCTTTATGCCGGTGTTTGGACTGAACAACGGACTGATACCGGTGCTCGCTTACAACTACGGAGCGAGAAAAAAGGACAGAATAAAAGAAGCATTGAAGTTCTCGATGCTTCTTGCTGTAGGTATTATGGCGGTGGGAACCATCCTTTTCTGGCTGTTCCCGGAGGCACTGCTGGGCTTCTTTGACGCAGGGGAGGAGATGATCCGCATTGGTATCCCGGCGCTCAGGATCATAAGCCTGTCCTTCTGCGTAGCCGCAGTCTGCATCATCATGGGTTCGATCTTTCAGGCGTTCTCAAAGAGTATCTACTCACTCTTTGTCTCAGTCGGAAGACAGCTGGTAGTACTTATCCCCGCTGCATGGCTTCTTTCCCTCACCGGCGAGGTCACCAACGTCTGGTGGGCCTTTCCCATCGCCGAGGGCGCTTCCCTCCTGTTGTCGATCACCTTTTTCAGGAAGGTCTATCGAGACACGTTAGGCGCCATGTGATGCTTGATCAGTAAACATAATCCGGGAGCGGCGTTTGCAGTATATTCTGAGCAGACTTTATCTGTCTGCGCAGAATATACTGTCAAACATCAGCGCTCCCGGCATCTTTTTTATCATATATCATTACCTGGATTTAACCGGCCCTGTAGACTCCCTGACGGTGAGCGACGTGCGCAGGAGATTGCGGCTGAGCGATACACCGTTGACAAGCGCATACAGAACATAGTAGCAACACTTCCCCAGCTGTATCCTGTCCTGCCTGACCGAAGTCAGCGGCGGATCATACGACTCACATGCCGGCACGTCATCATAACCGATGACACTTATATCCTCGGGGACTGACAGTCCCATCCTTCTGCATTCTTCTATAACACCAAACGCTATCGTATCATTACTGCATAAAATAGCGGTGATACCCACATCGATAAATCCCGGCACAAACTCCTTGGCAGCCTCCAGACTGTAGCTACCGTATGCCGTAAACCTGTTTGAGTACGCAAAACCGTGCTTGTCCATGTTTTGCTTATAAGCCTTCATCCTGTTGGCTGAGATCATGGATCCGGTAGGACCGTCGAGAAATGCGATCTTTCTGTGGCCCAGAGAGGCCAGATGTGCGATAGCCAGCCCCATACCCTCTTCAGAATCACTTCCGACGGATCCGCACATGGTGTTCTCCTCGATATAGTTGTCAAAAAGCACGGTGGGAACCTTGGTGTACGGCAGTTCCTTCATCCATGGATCATTCAACTCAAATCCGATCAAAAGCCCACCGCTGATATTTCTCCCCATCATAAAGGTATCATACGATCTTTTTATCTGGAAGTCATGACTTACCGGGATCACCTCGACATCCCAGCTTTCCTTAAATGCGGCCTGCTTGAAGCCGAGCAGGATATCGTATCCGAAATCATCCTCGAGATAGTAGTCCATATTCTCAATAAAAATACAAAGCTTCCTGGTATCCGGACGGTGTATACCTTTTTTTGTGTACCCCATCTCAACAGCGGTTTCCAGGATTTTGTTCCTCATGGATTCGCTGATGTCATCGGCTCCGTTGAGCCCCTTTGACACTGTTCCCGAGGAAACTCCAAGCTTTGTAGCAATATCTTTAATAGTAGTCATTTTACATCATCCATTCCGAGGCTGTATGTCCTCAGCCTCTTTCGAAAAGTATCGCACGAAAGAATTCACAAACTTTAGTCTAAAATAGTCTATCATATTATATGGAGTTTGGCAAGTGTTTTTTAAAAGTTTCGCAAATTTAGTTTCGATAGTGTTCACGGGAATATGTAAATTTATATCAAAGCAACTGAATGTTCATAAAAACAGTAACGATAAATATTGTAAAGATCAAAAATAATAGTTGAAAACCCCTAATATTTGTGGTATGATTATTTTTGTCATATTATTGTCACAGGGATAAATGGGATCCTTGACAGTAAATGTATTTCCACTAAATCATTTTCAGAAGGGTGAAAGTGGGAAAATCTATTTTTTACAGAGAGGGAATATACTATGGCAGATGTAACAGCAAAAGGCAGTGGCACAGGTGCCCGCGATAACAGAAAAAGCGTGAATCCTTTTAAGTCAATGTCGTTCAAGATGGTACTGATCTTCTTCGTACTTATCCTGATCGTCGTAGGAGTATCGGTGTATCTTTCATCGCGTACTGCGAGGGTTACGATGGAGGATGTGTACTCCAACTATACAAAGAACGTTGCGGAGGCAGGCGCAGCCGGGCTGAACGGCCTGTTTGCAAGCCCTGACGAGGAGAACGCACTTGTAGCGGAGCTTGCAGCAGATCCGGAGAATGAAGAAGTAAAGAACAAGGTCAGCGAGCAGCTCAAGGGAGTGCTCGGAGATATCGTCCTCGACGGAGTTGAGGGCTCATATGCTTATTACGTAAGTTCCGAGGGACTTATGGTTTTCCATCCGACCGCAGAGAAGATCGGAGGAAAGGTCGAGAATGCCGCAGTGACCGAGCTGGTAACCCGTCTCGGCGCCGGAGAGAAGCCTGAGACCATAGGTGACGGTTCTATAGTTTACGAGTTCAAGGGAGAAGATAAATACGCCGGCTACGCATTTACCGCAGGCGGTAACATAGTCGTAGTTACCGGTGGATATGCAGAGGTTATGGCTCCTATATCCAGCATGAGGACAACGCTTATCTGGACAGCTATTATCATGCTTGTGGTTGCTTTGATAGTTGCTTACTTCGGGATCATGCTTGTCATCAGACCGATGCACAAGCTGTTCAATATCGTTACTGCGACGGCACACTTTGACTTCCGTCATCAGGAAGGCTCCAACAAGCTTGTTGCCAGAGGTGACGAGATCGGGCTTATCGCACAGGAGATGCGTTACATGCGCGATAACCTGCGTGATATCGTAGGAAAGATAAATGATGCGTCCGCTCACATCACTGCGGATGTGGACCTGCTTTTCTCTACAGCCGGCAATGTAAGCGGCATGTGCTCGGATAACTCGGCAACTACCCAGCAGCTTGCAGCAGCTATGCAGCAGACATCGGCATCTACCGATACCATCAATCAGAACCTTGAGGGCATGCATGATGACGCTATCGGCATCGATGATCTGACCAAGTCGGGAACGACGATGTCCGATGAGATCATGAACCGTGCAGAGGAGCTTCGCCGTTCAACACAGGCTGCTTCCGATAAGACAAGAACCATGTATGAGAATGTTCGTGTGAAGTCTGACAGAGCTATCGAGAGCTCCAAGGCTGTTGATAAGATCAATGAACTTACCGATACGATCATGTCCATATCATCACAGACCAGCCTGCTTGCCCTGAACGCTTCCATCGAGGCAGCGAGAGCCGGAGAGGCCGGCAAGGGCTTCGCAGTAGTTGCATCAGAGATCGGAGGACTTGCAAATCAGACATCAGAGGCTGTCGGCGATATCAACAACATAGTCGGAGAGGTGCATGATGCAGTCGGACTTATGAATGAGTGCCTGACAGAGATGACCGGATTCCTGGAGGAGACGGTGCTCACCGACTACGACAACTTCACCAAGGTCAGCGAGCAGTATCACGAGGATGCAGATACATTCAAGAACAGTATGCTCGAGATAAATGGTGGCATGGGTCACCTTACAACATCTATCGATACCGTAGTTAAGGCGGTTTCCGATATCTCGGTAACTGTCGGCGAGTCAGCTCACGGCATCACGGATGT
>JAFSTZ010000228.1 GCA_017445525.1 Eubacterium sp. | reverse complement strand
TAAGATCGAAATGAAGACACCTTTGGTGGAGATGGACGGCGATGAGATGACCAGAGTTCTCTGGAAGATGATAAAGGATGAGTTGCTTGCGCCGTATATTGAGTTGAAAACAGAATACTATGATCTGGGGTTAAAAAAGCGTGATGAAACGGAAGATCAGGTAACTATCGACTCTGCAGAGGCAACTAAGAAGTATGGTGTGGCAGTAAAGTGCGCAACTATCACTCCAAATGCCGCAAGAGTTGAGGAGTATTCGCTCAAGCAGATGTGGAAATCACCAAACGGCACTATAAGGGCAATTCTCGACGGAACAGTGTTCAGAGCACCCATCCAGGTAAAGGGGATAGAGCCATGTGTGAAAAACTGGAAAAAACCTATCACCCTTGCAAGGCATGCATACGGTGATGTATATAAAAACGCAGAAATCAGAGTGCCGGGAAAAGGAAAAGCTGAATTAATATTTACAACGGAAGATGGTACTGTTACAAGGGAATTGATACAGGATTTTGACGGACCGGGCGTGATACAGGGTATACATAATAAAGACAATTCTATTATAAGCTTTGCGAGATCATGTTTTAACTATGCACTTGATACAAACCAGGACCTCTGGTTTGCCACCAAGGACACTATATCGAAGACTTATGACCACAGATTCAAGGATATCTTTGAGGAGATTTATCAAAACGAGTATAAACAAAAGTTCGAAGAGAAGGGGCTCGAGTATTTCTACACATTGATAGATGATGCGGTTGCGCGAGTGATGAAAACAGAGGGTGGATTTATCTGGGCATGCAAGAATTATGACGGTGATGTCATGAGTGACATGGTATCCTCTGCGTGTGGATCACTTGCGATGATGACTTCGGTTCTTGTCTCTCCGTCCGGTGTGTATGAGTACGAGGCTGCACATGGTACGGTTCAGAGGCACTACTACAAGTATTTGAAAGGCGAAGAGACATCTACCAACTCGGTTGCGACTATCTTTGCGTGGACAGGAGCCCTCAGAAAGCGTGGCGAGCTGGATGAAACTCCGGAATTGTGTAGTTTTGCCGACAAGCTTGAGCGAGCAACTCTTTCTACAATTGAATCAGGTAAGATGACAAAGGATCTGGCTCTTATAACCTCGATGAAGGATGTCACTGTACTTAACAGCGAGGACTTTATCAAGGCTATCAGAGAAAATCTTGATAATATGTGAAAGAGAGCCGGATTTATGCAGATATGCAGGTTGAACACCAGTCAGTTGAGGACAGCACTCGAACTTGTCTGGGAGGTTTTTGATGAGTATGAGGCTCCTGATTATGAGGAGATGGGTATAAAGACCTTCCAGCATTTTATAGAGTATCATGCGATGCTTGACAAGATGGAAAGCGGTGAGATGAAGTTCTGGGGATGTTATCAGAACAGCTATATGGTCGGTGTGATAGCTATCAGACCGATACAGCACATCAGTCTTTTGTTTGTGAGAGGGCAGTTTCATCACCTCGGTGTCGCTTCGAGACTGGTTCGTATGGCGATATCGGATATCAGGGAGGGAAAGCCTGAGATACCGTATGTGACAGTGAACTCATCTCCGTATGCTGTGGAGTTTTATAAAAAGATCGGTTTCAAACCACTCGGACCGGAGGAGACCAGAGATGGGATCAGGTTTACTTCGATGAGGAGAACACTTGATATGTAAGTCTGTCACCTTACCATATGTGGGTAGTGTAGAAGGCTCGTTTTTTCTGGAATGGGAAAGAGAAAGCCGTGGACAGTAATGTTCAAATGCGCTTTAAATGAGTATGCTGCGTGCACTTTCAGCAGTTTAGAGGTTGCTTATGAAAAAGGTTATCCTTAATATACTGATAGTTGTGTTTGCCTTGGTATTTATAGGCTGCGGCTGGTATCTGTTTTCTTACTACTGGAATGCGAAAGAGGCTGGTGATGAGATAGAGGCTCTGAGCGAGCTTGTAGAAGAGGCAGAGGAGGAGTCTGATGATGCGCCCGATGTTGCCGAGGAGATAGAGATAATAGCTCCTTCGGGCGAAAAAAAGAAGGTTTTAAAGAAGTTTAAGAAGTTATACAAAAAGAATAATGATGTGATCGGATGGGTTAAAGTCGAAGATACTCCGATCAATTATCCGGTGATGTACACACCGAAAGATAATGAATATTATCTACACAGGAACTTTGACAAGAAAGAAGATTCCAACGGTATGCCCTTCCTGGATGCCGCCTGTGATCCGGATGATCCATATAACAATATCCTCATATACGGTCATCATATGAGAAGTGGGATGATGTTTGCTCATCTTGAGGACTATGAAGATGAAGATTTTTAT
>JAFSTZ010000227.1 GCA_017445525.1 Eubacterium sp. | reverse complement strand
TACTTGAGATCTCTCACGAGAAAAAAGATGATGATATAGATCTCATAATCTCAGTAAGTGACACGGGCATCGGTATGAAAAAAGAGGATTTGGATAAGCTCTTTGCACCGTTTGTCCGGATAGAAGAAAAGAAAAACAGATCTATCGAGGGTACAGGCCTCGGTATGAGTATAGTCAGACAGCTACTTGACCTTATGGATAGTGAGCTTACTGTTGAGAGTGAGTATGGCAAGGGATCCCGGTTTTCTTTCAGGATCCGACAAAAGGTTATAGACAGTCAGGAGATAGGAGAGTTTGAAAGCTATAAATCTGTTGATACATATACATACAGAGAGCTTTTCCGCGCTCCTGATGCAAGGATACTCGTAGTTGATGACAACGAAGTAAATCTCGATGTTATCAAGCAACTCTTAAAGCAGACGGATATCAGGGTCGATACATGCACCTCGGGTATCGAGGCAGTCAACTGCTGTACGGAAACCATGTATGATGCTATATTCCTGGATCATATGATGCCTGATATGGATGGTATCGAGACTCTATATGAGATCAGGGAACATGAGCTGAACAGAGATACACCGTCCATAGCTCTAACAGCAAATGCCGTATCCGGAGCCAGAGAAAGATATCTCGAAGTAGGATTTGACGATTATTTGTCAAAGCCTGTTGACGGTGCCAAGCTTGAGAGGATGTTGTACGGCTTGATACCGGAAGAAAAGTTGCAGATAGTTACCAACAATTCTACAGATGAGGGTAACATACAAACCGTCACCGTAGCATCTGATATGTCAGATAAATCGGGAGATGATCCGGACGATGGTCAGCAAGAGAAAGAGACCATCCCCGCATGGCTGTATGATGTATCTGAGATCGATGTGTCGGAAGGAGTCAAAAACGGCGGATCACCCGAAGGATATATGTCCATACTCGGTGTGTTTTATAAGACACTTTCAGCCAAGGCAGATGAACTTGAGAAGCTTTATACTGATGAAGACATAGAGAATTATACCATAAAGGTTCATGCCTTAAAAAGCTCTGCAAGAGTTATAGGAGCCGGGCATCTGTCTGAGATGGCCTTGAAACTTGAGGAGGCCGGAAAGACCGGAGACAGAAAGTATATTGATGAGCATTCCGGAGAGCTTCTCGAACTGTACAGGACGCTGGGCGAAAGCTTAAGTAAACTGGAACAATCTGAAACCGTATCTGATAAGCCGTCAATCTCCGGACCTGAGTTAAAAGAAGCATATCAGACGATCATAGAGATATCATCAAGCATGGACTTTGATCTGATGGATGAGATACTCAGTGATCTGGATGGATACAGTTTGCCTGAAGAAGATGAAAAGCTTCTTGCCGATATCAAGAAACTGTGTCTTGAGATGAACTGGGATGAGATACGATCATTGGCTGAAGGTGCACTTAAGTGAACAGATAAAGATGTGTCTTAAGATGAACCGGGATGAGATATGATCGTTGCTGAAGCTGCGGTAAAATAAGAAAATCTGTGAACAATATTGGTCAGTATTGAAAAATATATTTTAATAAACTGGGAAGGATACTAAAATGGAAGATCAAAATCAAACAGGAAAAGTAACTATCATAAGTGCAACGGAAAGCTTCCTTGCAAAAAGCCTTATATCAAAGTTTAAAAGCAATGATATAAATACCGCATTTTTGCATGCCAATATCAAAGAAATCGAGGATTCTCTCGAAGATACAGATCTTCTGATCCTATACATGAGTGATGGTATGGATGAGATAACCGACACACTTGTGTACCTGAAGGATGTTGTAAGTGACAGAGATCTCGGACTTATACTTATCGGTGAGCTGGATCAGTATAACATGGTCAAAAAGATCATACCTGAGCAGAGTATACTTGAGTGTTATATGAGACCGCTTGATATCGATCTTTTGCTTAAAAATGTATCGGCTTATCTGGAGAAAAACTCCGGCGAAAACCGTAAAAAGACTATCATGATCGTCGATGATGATCTGACTTATATGTGGACGGTTCGTGAGTGGCTGAGCGGCAGCTATCACGTGAAGATGGCTAACAACGGTGTACAGGCTATCAGTCAGCTTGCCAAAAACAAAGTTGATCTTGTCCTGCTTGATTATGAGATGCCTATAGCAAACGGACCGCAGGTCGCAGCCATGCTTAAAAATGATACCGATACCGATCATATCCCTGTTATGTTTTTAACAAGCCACGGAGAAGTGGAGAGTGTCCTCTCGGTAGTCAATCTGGAGCCTGCTGACTATCTGTTAAAAACGATCGATAAGGATGGTCTGCTGAAAAAGCTTGAAAACTTTTTTGAGAAGAAGTAACTTATGTGCGGACTATATATACATATACCATTCTGCGTCAGAAAGTGTAACTACTGTGACTTTTGTTCTGTCGGTATCGGCGACGGAGATGCAGAGCTTACTGACAGACTTGTAAGCTGTCTGATACGGGAGCTGGAGCAGTTGAACATCACTCGTGATCATGCAGATAGATTTTCCGGTTTTACATCCGTATTTATCGGTGGAGGAACACCGTCTATACTTCCGGTAAAACAGATGGAGAGACTTCTTATAGCTGTAAATAAAACTGACTTTATAAAACCTGAGTTTACCATAGAGTGTAATCCGGGAACCGTTGACAAAGAAAAGTTGTTGCTATACAGAGAACACGGCGTCAACCGTATAAGCTTCGGTCTGCAATCAGTGAATGAGGACGAACTTAAAAGCCTCGGTCGTATCCATAACTACGCAGATTTTTTAACCGGTTATAATCTCGCCAGAAAGATCGGATTTGACAACATAAACATCGATCTGATGAGTGCGATCCCGGGACAAACCCCCGAGTCTTTCAGACACACATTGGAGGAGGTCATATCGCTCGCACCGGAGCATATATCCGTTTACAGCCTGATCATCGAGGAGGGCACACCTTTTTATGATAAATACCACGGCCGTTCTCCGATAGACGAGGATACAGACAGACAGTTATATGAGATGACACACGAGATGCTGACATCCGCAGGCTATCTGCACTATGAAGTATCCAATTATGCCAGGTTAAAAAATGATGAAAACAGCTATGCATGCAAACATAATCTGAACTATTGGAGACGCGGCAACTACATCGGCATCGGCCCGGCAGCTTCATCGCATATAAATGGAATGCGTCGCACAAATACAACTGATATTGACGAATACATAAGCAGGATCAAGTCAGGAAGTAAGCCATACGATGAGGTGGAGTACCTGACCTCGGATCAGCAGTTGATCGAAGCCATCTATCTTGGCTTACGTACCTCCGAAGGCATAGATTTTCGGATCTTATCAGACGAGTTTGATTTCGACATACAGCGCAAGCTATCACCGGATCTATTAGATTACTGGAGGCGTGAAAAACTTGTAAATATATCGGATGATAAACTTGTTCTGACGCCTCTTGGCTTTTGGTTCAGCGACAGTATAATTAACCAACTCATCTGACCATTAATCAGTATTATGTAGTACATACTTTTTATATTGTACGAAGCAAACGCATTTATTATTTAAGAGTTGATATATTGTTTTTTAGTCTTACACCGGAGCGGCGTTTGCATTAGTTTTGAGAGCACTTTTATACGTGCGATCAAAACTAATGTCAGACATCAGCGCTCCGGGCTGCAAACTAATAAAACAAACAAAATGCAGCGCTGAGCCGTCAAACATCAGCGCTCCGGGCTGCAAACCTATACTAAACAGGAGGAATAATATGTCTTCAAGTATTAAAATCAAAACATCAGTCGATCAAGTAATCAAC
>JAFSTZ010000226.1 GCA_017445525.1 Eubacterium sp. | reverse complement strand
TGTGTACCGCCACACTTGGGACATTCGAATCCATCAGGCCACTTTAGGCGGAATATTTCCTGCTCGCAGGCTTCGTTGGAATCACAGCGCTCATAAAACTCAAATAAACTGTAAGTATTGCCTCTGGGATCGGTATATTCATTCATGGTGCATATCCTCTTTGCTTTCTGATATGCCCATTATATCAGCACATATGTCCCATTAATTGGACTGCTGAGGATTGTATATAATCATTTTTTTTTAAAGGATCCGTAAACGGTTGCTCATAAACTTCTGCGATTTCTTACGGCGTTGTACCGATCTGTCTCGGAATCGTTATTATTTACGGTTTACCCCCGCCTCTGTTTCTCTGTATCCAGCCGACTGCAAAATCCACAAGCTCACGCTGTTTCATTAATCTGAGATCGGCATTGCCAAGCTTGCTTTTTCTTACATGGTATGTCTGTTCAAATGATGCTCCTATCTGAATAAAATCCTCTCCATCGACAAAAAGAGTTTCATATTCCTTCCAGATCCTCTTACCGTTTTCCATAACGGCGCTATGCTCGATACAGTTATGCTTCCCCGGATAATCAGCTCTCACATCAGCAAGGTGTATGGATGTATTCTTGTCATAGTCCACTCCTATCAGCAATACCTCGCCATCAAGTTCATACAGCTTTCCAATAGGAGAACTATCTCCAAAAATATCAGACAGATCATGTCCGGACACAAGATACTGCGCATTTCTCCCCCATGCAGTCACCGACCTTGCAGGATGGTCGCTCCGGACAGCCCCCGGCCAGGAACGAAACATCTCCGCAACCGCCCCCATGGTATTTGTCGGTGTGATCCGCTTATCATATGCCGGCCAGTTTTCCCGTATGATATCCCAATATTCTTCGTCTGCATCCCAATGAACCCCGGTTTCGGGATCCAGGTTTTTCCACGATTGAGTTGGCATCATCAGAGTTCCTTCCGGGCCCACGCATTCAATAAGTGCCTCAATTACAGTCTGAGCCCCCCCGCATACATATCCGATCCGGGAAAGAGACGTGTGTACCATAAGGGTACTGCCTTTTTCCAATCCAGCTTCCTGAAAAGCCACTATGATGTCATGTTTTGTGATCGGTTTCATATTTATCACCACCTCAGATGCCGGTTATCCGAATTGTACCCGGCTATCTGCCTGCTGATCAATTAAGTTTTCTGACCGAATCCCTGGTCAACAGCTCAGTCTTAAATATCGTGTCGGGTATGCCCTCTTCTCCTGATATCAGGCTTAACAGGATCCTGACAGATTCCACGGCCATCTCGTGTCTGGGCTGTACCATAGTTGTGATTCTGGGATACATATAATCACCAAATTCTATACCGTCAAATCCGACTACGGAGATATCATCCGGTATCTTAAGCCCCGCATCATAGATGGCGCGATAAGCTCCCATCGCGGTGAGGTCGGATACGCAGAACACGGCCGTAAAATGAGCCCCCGAGGCGATGATCTCCTTTGTAACGGCATAACCGTTTTCCGCGGTAAACTCCTCGATATCCTTTTTCATATAAAAGATCAACCTTTCATCCACGTCTATGCCGTGTTCAACGAGCGACTGCTTATAACCTATGAGTCTGCCTCCTCCGACAGCCTTATCGCCCTCGACACCCGCTATGATCGCGATCCTCCTATGCCCCATGTCACATAAATAGTCAACCATCCGTTTTGCCTCTGCGATATCGCTGATACCGACCGTCGGACAGGGCGCACGCGGTCCTTCCATCGTTTGCGATACGGTACAGAATACAAACGGTACGTTAACGTTCAAAAGCGACCTGCTCTCAGGATTGATCCATCCTCCTAAAAATATGATCCCCTTTTACCGTTTTTCCTTTGAAAGGCGGAATGACTCAGCGGGAATATTTACATCATTATCTACGGAATCAAGAAAAAAATCA
>JAFSTZ010000025.1 GCA_017445525.1 Eubacterium sp. | reverse complement strand
GTAATGATAACAGAATAAATATTAAATAAACTTTAAGTTACTATTCACGGGGTATTCGAGCTGTGCTGTGACAGCTGTGAATAGCATATTTTATACTGAAAAAAAGGGCGCCCTGTGTCAGACGCCCCTACATAAACTATCATAGTACAGCGATTAATAATGCACTGCCACATTCCCTATCTGTGCATCCCACGTCAGTCGCCATATCACGGTAACCTCACCCTGCAGCAACTTCCTTCCATACAACCGTCACCGGATTTGTGGGAGTTGTTTCGGGATTTAAGTATTTCTCATTCTCATAAGGAGAGATACCCGCCATCAGTACCTCGGTACCATCCTCCTGCAGCAGATAAAACTCACCGTTGGAATACGGTGCGAACCACACTGCAAATGTCACGTCCTTGCCGGTGGTAAGCTCATATGAACCCTTTTTCTTCTCCTGCTCAGGCAGGGTTGAGTTCATGGAATAATTCACTACTACCTTCTTGTCAGTTCCATCGATAAGCTTCTTCACCTCATCGCTTTCCTTCAAGACAAGCTTCTCATCCATCGGCACAGCCTCCGGATCGTCCACCTTCCCGGAAGGCGATGTGGCGTATTTATATGTATATGTATCCGTGCGACTTCCATCAGAAGCTGTGATCTCCATGGTCTTGATACGATTGGCAAGTATGCCTGCATCCGGCTTGTAAGCAGTGACCTTTATCGTCTCGTACTTAACTACATTGTAGGTAAAGACAACACTGTCATCAGTCTTCTGATACTTGACATCTCCGGCATAATCAGGAACAAACATAGGACTTACATAAGGATTGAGGCCCGCTCCCTCTCCTTCAATATAAATATGCCTGTAGTCCTTCTGATCCTGAAACGCTGAGTTGCCTGCATCTCCTATGTCGTTCGGTCCGAGAAGATACTTGACCATATGGCCGTACTTCCCGTCCGCCATCTCTCTGTATTCATATGCATAACAGTCACTGTAGGTTGTCGTACCATCGGCGTTTTCGGTAAACATACCTCTGGAAACATATGTCTCAGTGGCTACATCCTCATCAAGCAGATCAGGGGACTTGAACCACTTTACGATATTGGTTCCTGTCGTGGCATCAAAGTAAGCCTGAGCAGATAGGTATTTCTTCTTTCCTGCCTTGACATTTTTCTCGATAGAGATGCCTGTGACCTTGCGCAGTCCGTCTGCATCCGGCATGTCCCAGTTTTCTGATAAGTTCGCCTCGAGAACCTCCTGCAGCATCTCGCGATATTTATTGATGATCACGGGCGCCTTGATCGTATAGGTCTTACCCTTGGTGATGACCTTTACGGTGATCTGAGTCTTGCCGGTTTTTCCGAGACCTTTTACTTTGATCCCCTGTTTGCCCCACTCACTTACCTTGATAAGACTCTTATTTTTAGTGGTAACTGTAACCTTTTTAATCTTTAATCCTTTTATGCCCCTGAGCTCCCAGGTCACCTTCTGTCTGGGACTGATCACAAGCGACTTGCCCGGAAGAGACGGCTTGGCTGTCTTGGCTTCCACCGGAACTGCGCAGGTGCCGACGATCATGGTTGCTGCCATAAGTCCGACGGCGCATTTTTTTATAAATGTTACGGTTGCTTTTTTGTTACTCATCTCATACCTCCTGTCTGAAATTAAACTTCTCTGGCGCTCTTCAGCATCTCACCGAACTTCGGCGGCTTGCCATAATGCAGCACACCCGCGCGGTAGATCCTCGCTGACAGGATACCGATACCTATGGTCGAAGCTATCAGTATCACAACAGATATCACTATCTCAAACCATGCTATATCTCCCATCACGATCCTTGTAAACATAGCCATGGGAGATGTAAACGGAACATACGAAGCTACTACCATCAAAGGCGAGTTAACATCACCATTCATACCGGTTATAACTATGAAAAATGCTATGACAAACACAAGCGTGATAGGTGTCTGAAGAGAGTTGATATCCTCCACCTTGGTTGCCATGGATCCGATCGCTCCGAACATCATAGCATAGAGCAAAAATCCGAGCAGGAAGAACAACAGCATGTAGAAGATCATCTGCGTCGGGATGTTGAAGATGGATCCTATAAACGCATTATCCGTCCAGTACTCTTCATTTATCTTATATGAGGCAACAGCGGTTCCGAATATAAGGACAAGCTGGCTCATACCCGCAACACACGCCGCAAGGATCTTGCCGAACATCAACGCGGTCGGCCTTGCTGACGTGATCAGTACCTCCATGGCGCGGGAGCTCTTCTCGCTGGCTACGTTTGTCGCAACCATCGTTCCGTAGAGGATGATGATCATATACAGCGCAAATACCATGATATAAGTATAGAAATAGTTCTTGGTCTGATCAGCCTCGAGCGCCTCAGGCGTACCTACTATCTGAAGATCTGAAACCTGCTTTATCACATCATCACCGGCGCCGGCAGTCTTCAATGCAGTGAGATAATTCAACTTCTCCATAGCGTGATCAGAGGTGGGCTGTTTTCCGTCGTATACACTTATAGTCTTTGTGATATAAGTATAAGTTGTCATGTTTGGTATGTCGTATGCGAATTTATACTCACCTGACAGGATCTTCTCCTTGACGTTGTCAATATCCGACTCGATAACAGCCTCAAGCTGCTCATCCTGATACTCCTCCGTAAATGCCTGCTTCGCTATATCCGCATCCACACCGCTTCCGACTACCAGGGCGATCTTGTTCGACTGCTTCTCCTCGGTTTGCTCAGTCTGTGCGGACTGTTCCGCGGACTTGTCCTCGGTAAACCGCGGGAAGAACATAACTACTGCGATGGCTATCACGAGGATAGCGGTCACTATGATAAATGCTTTGTTCTTTATCTGATATGCAAGCTCATGACTGAAAATAGTTTTGAACTGTTTCATCACTCCTCGCCCCCTTCCTCTGTTTCAGCATCGTTTCCGCCGGTAGTGTACTCAACGAAAATATCGTTCATGGTAGGCTCATATACACGAACCTCATCGATATCAAACTTTGTCGCGAGCTCCTGCATCACACGCTGTTTATCATCAGCACTGTCCATCTTTAATAACAGTGATCCGTCCTCTCTTTCACTGACTGAACTTCCGTAAGCAGACAGGATCGGAGTGCGATCCTCGGTGCGTATCACAAGCTTGTCTCTCTTGTAGCTTCTCTTTATATCATGGATCGAACCGGAGAGCGCAATCTTTCCATCATTTAATATAGCGATATTATCGCAGAACTCCTCAACATAGTTCATCTGATGTGACGAGAAAATAACTATCTTCCCATCAGCTATCTTGCGCTTTACGGTATCCTCGAGCACCTTGGCATTCACCGGATCGAGTCCGGAGAACGGCTCATCGAGGATTACGATATCCGGATTGTGAATAACTGCAGTTATCAACTGGATCTTCTGCTGGTTACCCTTTGAGAGCGTGTCAAGTCTCGCATCCTTGTACTCGGTCATGCCGAGACGCTTGAGCCAGAGATTGATGCCTGCTGCAGCATCTGCCTTACTCATGCCCTTCAACCTCGCCAGATATATAAGCTGATCAGATATCTTTTTCTTGGGATACAGACCTCTCTCCTCCGGAAGGTACCCCTTGCTTATCTTATTGTGATCTATGGGCTTGCCGTCCATCAGTATCTCACCTGAATCAGCACCAAATACATCCATAAGTATGCGGATGATAGTTGTCTTTCCTGCTCCGTTTCTTCCCAAAAG
>JAFSTZ010000225.1 GCA_017445525.1 Eubacterium sp. | reverse complement strand
GTCGTCAAATCCCGCAAGGCGCGACTTGAGGAAGGAGAACACGGCCTGCTGGCTGTAGTTCTCCGAAAAAACGGATATAAACGCACGGATATACTCTATGAACGGATTCAGGAGAACCGGCTCGGACCTGTCAATGAAAAACGGGATGGCTGCTGATGAGAACTGTCTTTCCACCGGATGACGGTAGCTTTCGATATCCCCTGCGAGAACTGCGATATCCCTGTAACGGTATCCGCCTTTTCTTACAAGATCATCTATCTTTTTGCGGACCATACCGATCTCATCGCGCACGGTACGTCCGCACATAAGATGGACGGAGGTGTTATTTAATTCGGCAGATGATTCATTTTCTTTGTATGCAATCGGCTCTTTTATATTACACGTGTTACTTAACTCGTTTTTATCCGCTTTGTACGGATCTTCTATGATCACATGCCGCTCGTCGGCCATCCTTCCAAGCTGATCCATGGTATGTTTTGATAGATAAAATAACTCATGTTCTTGTATTTGGTCGGTTTGGCTCTTTTCTTGTATACAATCCTCAAAAAGCAGTGCCACATGAACCGAATGAGCATATTCCATCAGCACTCCTATAAGCTTGTTCTGGACAGGGGTGAACCCGGTGAAGTTGTCAAATGCGATCACGCTGTTCTTTACGGTACCGGATACGGGAATAAGCCTGCTGACTCTCTCGAGCGTTTCCTCAACCGTGGTATATCTGTCGCTGATATACTCCTTGAATGCCCTGTATAGGATCGCTATATCGTAAAGCTTTCCTGATAGTCTGACATGCCCCTCCCTTTTGGCTGACTCTGCCATCTCAAATACCTTATCAACGCTTATCCCGTATTGCATGAACTCGGAGATCGCCGACTTGACGGAGCTGGTGTATCCGGGCTTGTCAAGATCATCGCCGATTATGGTAAGCTCATCTCTTGCCTTTGTGGCAAGCATGCCTATGATCAGATCCTTGCCCATCTCATCTAGCATGGTGATACCGCTGTCAAATGAGCCGACCTCATCATTTATACGATGTGCCAGACGGGTAAATGACAGAACATCTATGTTAAGTATCCCGTGCACTTTCGACAATCTAACGAGCTCCTGCTGGGTGGCAAGGCTGTATTGCTCCGGCACGACAACCAGATACTGTCTTTTCGGGTTTTTCTCGGCATCATCCAGTATATATTTGTAGAGTCTGCGGGATTTATCGCTTCTGACCCCGCCCAGCCAGAATTTAAGTGACATGGGAACTTCTTTCTGTATATATTGTAATGACAATTGATGAGTGGTATACTCTGTGATGTTGTATTAAAGCTAGGGGAGCAAATGCTGAGATCGCCCGTTCGGCGAACCCTCATCACCTGATCCGGATAATACCGGCGTAGGGAAGCATGTACATCCCCTCCTATGTGTTAAAGGAGGTTTTTTTATGTCACAAAGTGTTAGGATCTCTACAGTAAAGCGACTTACAGAGTCTTCGATAATGATCGCGATAGGAACCGTACTGTCCCTCATCAAATTGATCGACATGCCGTACGGCGGATCAGTCACCATAGCATGTATGCTTCCCGTAGTAATCATCGCTTATAGATATGGGGTTTCCTGGGGACTTTTTACCGGATTTGTGTTCGGACTGCTCCAGCAGCTG
>JAFSTZ010000224.1 GCA_017445525.1 Eubacterium sp. | reverse complement strand
GGTACCGTTTTTCTCCATAGCGTGCATAAGCTCGGTCGCCACGGTAGCCAGATCGTCGCTCTCGGAACTAAGGCTGTAATCCTCCTCTACCAGCTTCTCGCCCGTCGGATCCAAATAATATACGGTATAAATGCTCGCGTCGCTCTCCTGATCGTTCCCACATGCGACCAGCGAAAGCATAACCGATATCACAGCCATTATAATTACTAATCTCTTTACCATACTCGACCTCTACTCCACATATTGAAGTGGAATCCTGACATTAAACGTGGTGCCCTGCTGCTCGACGCTATGAACCTTTATCGACCCATGGTGTAGCAACACCGCACTCCTCGTGATGGCGAGCCCCAGTCCGGAACCTCCGGTCTCTCTGGCTCTCGCCTTGTCAACCCTGTAAAACCTTTCAAATATATGATCCTGAAGCTCCTCGGGTATACCCTCTCCCGAGTCGGAAACCTTCAGGAAGAAGAACTTGTGATCCGCATTCAGGCTGACCCTGACCCATCCGTCATCGTAGTTATACTTGATCGCGTTTTCGATAAGATTTCTGAAAGCCATGGACAACTTAACTTCGTCGATCTGAGCCACAACAGGTCTCACGCTCTCAAAAACGATCTCGATATTTCTCTTGTCAGCGATAGGTTGAAGCTGCTTCAGCAGATTCTCCACAAACTCGTTTACATTGACCTCGGAGATGTTGACCTGCACAGCTGCTGTCCTGTCCATCTTAACCAGCGACAACAGGTCATTTATGATCTGATTCATACGATCCAGCTCGGTACCGATGTCCTCCATAAACTCCTGATAAAGCTCAACGGGGAGATCCTCCTGACCGGTCAGTGATTCAGACAACACTTTCATGGATGTTATGGGCGTCTTTAACTCATGAGACACGTTGGAGACGAACTCCTGTCTGGCATCCTCAAGGTTCTGCAGATCGGAAAGCATGTGGTTGAACTCATCAGATAGTTTCTCGACTTCATTGTAACCGTGAAGATTCATCTGCTCGGAGAAGTCACCCTCTGTTATCTTTCTGACCTGACCTCTGACCTCGCCGATAGGCCGGACAACCTGTGCCGAATACAGTATCGCGACCACGGCTACAATAACTCCCAGACACAGCAAGAGAGTCAGCAATATCGTTCGTATCCCCTGATACATACGATACACTTCACCGAGAGAAATATTCATGACTACAGCACCGCCTATGGTAGACTGATCGGCCTGATAAACCGGCATCACTATAACCACGTGCTCATCCTGTATGCTCGTCATACTGGCCTGCCTGCCGTCAAGCACCGGCGGAACTTCATCTATCAGAAGTGTCTTTCCTTCCTCAAGACCGTAGGTATCACGAAGAACGATCATGGTGTTTGAGATGACCATGATACGACCGTCATATATATCAGCTATCTGAGTCAACTCAGACTCAACTTCATGTGTGGTATCGTTTGCGAAAAATGCAGAGTTTGTAACCAGATTGCACAACACGGCACCTCGCGTCTGAAGGCGGGTGATCTGCTGATCAACCGCTTTTGATCGATATGAATTGAGAATGATCAACGAAAAAATGACCAAAGGAAGAACGCCGATAAAAATCAGCACTACCAGACTTTGGAAACGAAGACTTTTAAGCTTTTTCAGACCATTTTTAATCTTTGAAATAATAACCAACACCCCATTTGGTATGAATATACTTTGGCTCGCGAGGATTGTCCTCTATCTTCTCCCTGAGACGTCTTATGTGAACATCCACAGTCCTCTCATCTCCGGGATAAGACTTGCCCCAAATCTCATCTAACAGCTTTGTACGTGAATATACCTTTCCGGCATGAGCCATCAAAAGCTCGAGAAGATCAAACTCCTTGGCTGTAAGATTGACCTCGTTCCCGCGAATAAATACCTGTCTCCCATCCGTATCAACTCTAAGCTCAGACTTATCATCACTCGCACTCTCACCGGCCGTCTCGGTCTCTTCTTTTTTGCCGCTGCGACGGATGATAGCTTTGATACGTGCTTTTACCTCAAGTATGTTAAAGGGCTTGGTTATATAGTCATCTGCTCCGTACTCAAGTCCCAAAATCTTGTCCATGTCATCGCCCTTGGCTGTGAGCATGATGATGGGGACATCGGAAAACTCCCTGATCTGCTGGCAAACCTCAAACCCGGTCATCTTCGGAAGCATGACATCCAGAAGTATAACATCATACGTGTTCTCTCTGACCGAAGCCAGCGCCTCCTCTCCGTCGTAAGCGGCATCAACATCCATGCCGTCCTGCTCCAAAGAAAATCTGATCCCCTTAACTATCAACTTCTCATCATCTACAACCAAAACGCGTTTAGCCATCTTATCCTCCATACTGTGTCAAGCGATATGTCATCTATCCGGATGCGTTCCGTTTCATACCGATCCATATCTGATACGCAGTCCCTAAACCTTTATATAATCCTTGATCTTATCAAATGTCCCTTGCTTGATCCCGGAAATCTGCATCAGATCCTCGGGCTTTTCAAACCTGCCGTGCTCGCTGCGATATGCCTCTATAGCGGAAGCCTTTGCATCACCCACCCCCGGGATCTGCATAAGCTCCTCATGTCCTGCGGTATTTATATCTATAAGCAACTGGGCGTCACTGTCTCCGGTCCCGGATGAAGCTCCCACAGCCGGATTCGCCGCCTGACCGTCCTTTGACTTCTCATAGACGACCACCTGTGCACCGTCATCAACCTGACTGGCAAGATTCACAGAAGCCCGGTCGGCCTTTTTGGTGAAGCCGCCGGCCTTCTCAACCACCTCTACAACTCTCGGCGGACTGTCAAAGGTATAAACACCGGGCTTTTTGACAGCTCCGCAGATATAGATAAATACTCCGGCGGAACTTTCCGCATCCGGCATATCTCCGACTCTGCCACCGTCTGAAGCGGCAGTCTCTACACCATCTGTCTTTGCTCCTCCGGCAACAAACGTCTGTCCCTCTCCCTCATCGGCAAGAACAGCCGCCCGTCCGGGTCCCAGACATACATAAAAAATACCACATAAAAACACAGCCGCAACCATGATCACGACCTGAAATCTCTTCTTTTTGTTCATGCTTACCTCCTGTCTCATCTGTCAGAAAGTAAGCCCACGTATACATCACTATTATACAACAATTTAAGATTTTTTCAACATATTTTTAAAATTTTACGATCATAACACCTGATCAAGTATATCGATCATCTCATCCACATGCTTTTTCTCTATCACAAGCGGCGGAACAAAACGGATGACGTTAGCGCCAGCAGCCATCAGTACAAGACCGGACTCGAGCGCATTTTTAACATAAGGCGCCACCGGCTCAGACAGCTCAAGACCCCTCATCAATCCCTTACCCCTGGCCGATACGCATATATCCTTCTTTGCCACCAACTCGTCCAGCTTTTCTCCGAGATAGTCTCCAACCTCCCGGACATGCTCTACGATGTTAAGTCGCTTGAACTCAGCTATGGTAGTGTTCACTGCAGCCATCGCAAACGGATTGCCGCCGAAGGTTGTTCCATGATCTCCCGGCACCAGACAGTCGGCGACTTTCTTCGGCGCAGCAAAGGCACCAACCACCGTACCGCCCCCGATGCCCTTGGCCATAGTTACGATATCAGGCTTGATCCCGTAGTGCTCGAACGCGAACATTTTTCCTGAACGCCCCATACCGCACTGAACCTCGTCGCATATCATGATGATATCATGTTTGTCGCATATCTCTCTTATCCCTTTGAGAAATGCAGGCTCCGCGGGATATATGCCACCCTCGCCCTGAAGCGCCTCAACGATGATCGCATATGTTTTATCTGTCACCAGAGCCTCGACCGATGCAAGATCATTGTATGTAGCGAAGCTTACTCCGGGGATCATCGGCTCATAGGGCTCGCGATATTTCTTTGTTCCGGTCACCGAAAGCGCTCCCATGCTCCTGCCGTGAAACGCCTTATCCATGGCGATGATCTCGTGCCTGTCCTCATGTCCGTTCAGTATAGCATACTTCCTGGCAAGCTTAAGCGCACCCTCGTTTGCCTCGGATCCCGAGTTGCAGAAAAACACCTCGTCCATGCCGGATATCTCGCATACGTTCTTTGCAGCCTTGCCGAGTTCCTCGGTATAAAAATAGTTTGAAAAATGCATCCCCTTATCAATCTGTTTTTTGAGCGCATCCTTCAACGCATCGTTGCTGTAACCGAGGGCACATACCGCGATACCTCCTCCGAAGTCCAGATACTTCTTGCCCTCGACGTCTATCAGATACACATCCTCGCCCCGGTCAAACACAACCGGATACCTGTTATATGAGTGCATTAAATGCTCATCTATCTCTTTAATTTTATCATCCATAATTATCTCCTCATTACTATTCACGGCTGTCATTCTCGTGCGGATACAGATTGACCTTATTGTCGATGATAGCAGTTCCTATACCTTTTCTCGTGAAGAACTCGAGCAACAGGCAGTGCTCTCTTCGTCCGTCGAGGATATGGACTCTGTTGACACCCTGTTCAACCGCCTCAACGCAGTTTTTGATCTTCGGTATCATACCTCCGCCGATGGTGCCCTCCTCGATAAGCTTTTCAGCCTCCTCAAGTGACAATACGGAGATGAGTGTCGACGGATCATCAGGATCCATGCAAACACCCTCGATATCCGTCATAAATGCAAGTTTCTCAGCATGTACAGCCTTTGCGACTGCAGAAGCGGCCTCGTCAGCATTTATATTTACCGCATGATAATGCTCGTTCAACCCGACAGGTGCGATGATCGGCACAAAATCATTCTCGATCAGAGTATCGATCAGCTCGGTATTCACAGAGACAACCTCGCCGACATATCCTATATCCTGCCCGTTGACCTTCTTCTTTTTGCACATGAGCATCCCGCCGTCTTTGCCACAGACACCGGCAGCCTTAACACCCTGCTTCTCCATCTCCTGAACCAGATGCTTGTTTACCTTGTTCAGAACCATCTCAGCGACTTCCATGGTGTCAGCATCAGTTACTCTGAGGCCATCGACAAACTCACTTTCCTTGCCCATGAATCCGAGCCACTTGCTGATCTCTTTGCCACCGCCGTGCACGATGATCGGATGCATACCAACCAGCTTCAGCAGCGCCACATCCTTGATCACCGACCTTTGAAATGACTTGTCAAGCATCGCCGAGCCGCCATACTTCACAACAACCTTCTTCCCACTAAAATCTCTAATATAAGGCAACGCTTCTATCAGCGTCTCCGCCCTCTCTGTTATCTTTTCGATCGATTCCATTTTTAACTCCTGTAATCACCATTTATATTGACATAGTCGTGAGTGAGGTCACATCCCCACGCGGTCGCTCCCTCTCTCCCGAGCTTCAGCTCACATAAAAATGTCACGCTCTCTTCCTTCATCCACGCCGTGGCCTTCTCCTCATCGACCTTCTTTACGACGCCGTCCTCCACCAGGATCATCATCTCATCTCCGTGAAGGAAAGTCACGTCCACTTTGTCAGGCTCAAAGTTTACCCCGGCGTACCCCAGGGCATCCAGTATACGACCTGAGTTTGCATCAGCGCCGTAGACCATAGCCTTGACAAGATTTGAAGCTGTGACTGATCTGGCGAGCTTTCTCGCATCCTCGTGCGTCGCAGCACCGGTCACTATAACCTCGAGAAGTCTCGTTGCGCCCTCTCCGTCTGCCGCCATCTGCTTGGCAAGGGAGATACATACATATCTGAGTGCCTCTCTGAACAGCTCATAAGCCTTGGTATCCTTGTCTATCTTTACATCCGACTGACCGTTTGCAAGAACGATATATGTATCATTGGTCGAAGTATCACGATCGACGGATATCATATTGAAGCTGTCATCCACAGACTCCTTTACCAGCTCCTGGAGCACATACTGGTCTATCTTTGCATCGGTAGTCGTCACGGAAAGCATGGTAGCCATATCGGGATGGATCATGCCCGAGCCCTTGGTCAGACCTCCGACCGTAACTGTCTTACCATCCACCACAAAAGTGCAGGCCGCAGTCTTCGGAACCGTATCTGTAGTCATGATTGCAAGTGCTGCTCTCTTGTCTGTATCAGCTCCTCTGGAAAGACCGGTCTTTAACTTCTTTACGCCCTCATATATAGGTTCCTCGCTGAGCTGAAAACCGATAACGCCCGTGGAACATGTCAGTACCTCGTCAGGTCTGACATTCAGCTCTCTGGCCATCTCGGCCGCCATAAAAAGGTTGGTCTCCTTGCCACGAAGTCCTGTGCCGGCATTTGCAATACCGGTGTTCAGAACCACCGCATGCACGGGATTCCCTGCCTTCAGGATCTCTCTGTCATACAACACCGGCGCCGCAGCAAACACGTTCTGTGTAAAGGTCGCTGCCATCACACAAGGATACTCGCTGTAAACAAGAGCCATGTCATCACGACCCTTATACTTGATCCCGGCCGCAGTAAACGCCGCCTGAAACCCCTCAGCCGCAGTGACGCCCCCCTCGATCGGCGCAATATGCTCAAACTCTTCCAATCCAATCTCAATCATGATCTTCTCCCATCAGCTTGTCCATCACACCTGATTTATCAATCTGCCCAATAAAGATCGATTCACTTGTTCTGTTCAACTGTTTATCCAAGGTGCGTGCTTAACTTGGTCGATTTCATCGGGCTAAGGCATACAGAGCAGTTTCTGTTAGATTCGTAGGGCCTTAATTGAACGTCACTGCGCAGGCTTGGTATTTTCAAGCCGCACAGTGCTACGTTCAATTCTGGCGCAAGCGGAGCCCGGAGGATCAACAGAAACTGCGGTATGCCTGTCTCGCATAATCAATCCTGTCCAAGCTTAAGCGCTCTCACCTTGGTCGACAGTCCGAACAGATTGATAAACCCTTCAGCGTCGTGATGATCGTATAGATCTCCCGTAGTAAACGAAGCGATATCCTCATCATACAGGCTGTACGGTGATGTAGTGCCCTGCTTGATTATATTGCCCTTGTACAACTTGAACTTAACCTCACCGGTCACATACTCCTGAGTCTTGTCTATAAATGCGCAGACAGCCTCACGAAGCGGTGTAAACCACTTGCCTTCATAAGTGATCTGTGCAAGACGATTACCCATATCCAACTTCAGATCCGTAGTCTCACGATCAAGGATCAGCTCCTCCAGCTGCTGGTGAGCCTCATAAAGGATCGTGCCTCCCGGAGTCTCATATACACCGCGGCTCTTCATGCCGACCACGCGGTTCTCGACGATATCTACGATACCGATACCGTGCTTTCCGCCGAGCTTGTTCAGCTCGCGTATGATATCGGCAACCTTCATCTGTTTACCATTGATGGATGTCGGAACACCCTTCTCAAAAGTCATCGTCACGATCTCGCCCTCTTCGGGAGCTTTCTCCGGTGAAACACCGAGCACCAGGAGATGATCGAAGTTCGGAGCGTTTGCCGGATCCTCAAGCTCCAATCCCTCGTGAGAGATGTGCCAGATATTTCTGTCACGGCTGTAACTCGAGTCAGCTGAGAACGGCAGTGTAATGCCGTGCTGACGACAATACTCGATCTCGGACTCACGCGAATCAAGAGTCCATTTATCTGAACGCCATGCTGCTATGATCTTGATATCCGGAGCGAGAGCCTTGATGCCGAGCTCAAATCGGATCTGGTCGTTACCCTTGCCTGTAGCACCGTGGCAGATCGCCGTAGCGCCCTCTTTTCTCGCGATCTCCACAAGACGCTTTGCGATGAGCGGACGCGCCATGGAAGTACCGAGCAGGTATTTGTTCTCGTATACGGCATGAGCCTTCACGCAAGGCATGATGAAATCCTCGCAGAGTTCGTCAACAACATCCTCTATATAGAGCTTAGAAGCGCCGCAGGATATCGCTCTCTCCTCCAGTCCGTCAAGCTCCTCCTCCTGTCCGCAGTCGATGCAGACGCAGATAACCTCATAATCAAAGTTCTCCTTCAGCCACGGGATGATCGCCGTAGTGTCAAGACCTCCTGAATACGCAAGTACAACCTTTTCCTTCATTTTATCCTCTCTTTCCGGAGCTTTAGCTATATAAATATGCCGCCCCATGTGTTTTCTTCT
The DNA here is from genome assembly GCA_017445525.1 of Eubacterium sp. GTDB lineage: Bacteria > Bacillota > Clostridia > Lachnospirales > Lachnospiraceae > Eubacterium_F. The sequence goes on along the minus strand of JAFSTZ010000224.1, from coordinate 5,010 downwards.
CACAATCCTATAGTATAACCGAGGCGGAGCATTTATGCAAGCATAAAATTAAAGAAACGCATATTAATGCGTTTCTTGTGCAGAAATAGGGACACGTAGCATTTTTCTATACTATGCTGCACTATTCTCACATACACAGATCCAGTGACATCATCAGCACAAACCCTATAGCAAAGCTCACCGTCCCGACGTTGCTGTGCTCTCCCTCGGACATTTCGGGGATCAGCTCCTCCACGACCACATAGAACATGGCACCCGCCGCAAAGCTCAGTAAATAAGGCATCACCGGCAGCACAAACGACGATGCCAGTATCATCAACAGCGCCCCAACAGGCTCCACTGCGCCTGAGAACGTCCCGTACAAAAATGTCTTCATCTTGGACATCCCCTCGGCTCTGAGCGGCATCGACACGATAGCACCCTCGGGGAAGTTCTGTATCGCGATACCGACTGCCAGTGCCATCGCTCCGGCAAAGCTCATGCTTTCGTTGCCATAGAGCCATCCGGCAAATACGACTCCGACTGCCATACCCTCGGGGATGTTATGGATAGTGACCGCCAGAAACAGCTTGGTCGTCCTCTTCAGGCCGGACTTCACGCCCTCCTCGCTGTCGTCCATGTGGATATGTGGAACGATCATATCTATCACAAGCAAAAACAGCATCCCGATCAAAAAGCCTATCGCTACCGGGATAAATGCCAGCTTACCCATATCCGCAGACTGTTCTATCGCCGGCGCCAGCAGCCCGAAAAACGATGCGGACACCATCACACCGGAAGCAAATCCCGACAGTCCCTTCGAGACCTTCTCGCCAAACCCGTCCTTCATAAAGAATACGCAGGCTGCGCCAAGTGTCGTTCCCAAAAACGGTATGACGATCCCCCATATTATTTTTATTATATCAGGTGACATACATCTGCTCCTTATACTGTGCTTTCTACGCTCATTATATGAGATAACCAACAAAAACGCAAGTACATATGTTAATAGAATTTGACATTTCTATAAAAATACTATATTATCTTTAAGAAATAAAAACGACTGAATAAGGCTATATCTATGTTTACCGAAGACAGCCGTGAATAGTGAAAAACAAGGAGGAACAAACGATGATAAAGGTAGGTATCATAGGCGCAACCGGTTATGCGGGACAGGAGCTGGTGCGGCTTTTACTCGGACATAAGGACGCAGAGATCGTATGGTACGGTTCCAAAAGCTACGTAAACCAGAAGTTTGCAAGTGTTTTCGGCAACTTCACCAAGCTTGTCGACGACATCTGCAAGGGCGACGATCTGGACAGGCTCGCTGACGAGGTGGATGTCATCTTTACTGCCACTCCGCAGGGATATCTCGCAGGTATCCTGACCGAGGACATCCTGAACAAAGCAAAGGTCATCGATCTCTCAGCAGACTACCGTATCAAGGATGTTTCTGTTTATGAAAAATGGTACGGCATAGAGCACAAGTCACCCTCTCTCATAGAGGAGGCCGTCTACGGACTGTGCGAGATACACCGTGAGGATATACAAAGCGCCAGGCTCATCGCAAATCCCGGCTGCTATCCTACCTGCTCCACACTGTCTGTCGCACCGCTGGCACGCAGGGGATGGATCGATATGAAAACTCTCATAGTAGACGCAAAGTCCGGAACCTCCGGAGCAGGCCGTGGCGCCAAGGTTCCGAACCTTTTCTGTGAAGTAAACGAAAACATAAAAGCATACGGAGTTGCAACCCATCGTCACACTCCGGAGATCGAGGAACAGCTCTCCTATATCGCAGGTGAGCCGGTAACTATCAACTTCACTCCTCATCTGGTACCGATGAACCGCGGCATACTCGTCACAGCCTACGCAACCGTAAACGGTTCACACACTGAGGATGAGCTGAAGCAGGCATATATCGAGGACTACTCAGATGAATACTTCGTAAGGGTTTTGGACGGAGCTACACCGCCGGAGACCAAGTGGGTCGAGGGATCAAACTTCGTAGACGTAAATATCAAATACGATCAGCGCACCAACCGTGTCATCATGATGGGCGCCATGGACAATATCACCAAGGGAGCAGCCGGTCAGGCAGTGCAGAACATGAACCTGATCTTCGGCCTGCCCGAGCAGGAAGGCCTCAGACTGGTACCGATGGTACCATAACGTAATCAAAACTTCGCTATCAAAACTGCGGAGGATCTGGGGCCGAGACCGAAACCGCCATCGCATACCTTCGCTTTTTTCTCCGATATAAATGCGACGTTTGCCTCCGCTATCATCTTCCACTCAAGTCCATCCGGAAGCTCGGGCAGATGGAAGTATACCTCCTCCCACCAGGCATTGACCGCCACATATATAAAGCAGTCCTTCTTTGTTTTGTATCTTACGTGATCCTCTGCAAACATATATCCGAACACGAGTGAGTGAGCATCTTCATCGAACTCCCACGGGTTTGTTCCGTGAAAAGATATCGCAGGATACCCGGTACCATTGTGTCCGAAGTCATATGACGGATCCCTCAGCACGGGGTGATCGTTTCTGAGACTGATAAGTCCCTTCACATAGTCGTGGAGCTCTTTATTTTTCTTTAAAAATGTCCAGTCAAGCCAAGATATCTCATCATCCTGACAGTAGGCATTGTTGTTGCCCCACTGCGTGTTGGCGAACTCATCTCCGGACAGGATCATCGGGATACCACGGGATGTAAGAAGTATGGTGAACATGTTTTTCATCTGTCGGAGCCTGAGAGCATTTATATCACTATCATCCGTCTCGCCCTCTACTCCGCAGTTCCAGCTGTCGTTATCATTGCAGCCGTCGTTGTTGTTCTCACCGTTTGCCTCGTTGTGCTTCTCGTTGTAAGAAACGAGATCATGCATCGTGAAACCGTCATGGCAGGTTATGAAGTTTATGGACGCCTCTGCTCCTCTCTCACCGTACATATCAGCCGATCCGCAGATCCTCCGGTAAACCTCCGGTGCACACTCGGCGCCGCCTTTTATAAACCGTCTCACACTGTCACGATATCTGCCGTTCCACTCGGACCAATGAAGATAATTCGGAAAGCTTCCGACCTGATACAGTCCGCCGGCATCCCAGGCCTCAGCGATCAGGATGCTCTTGCCGAGTATGGCATCATGTGCGATCTGCTCGAGTAGAGGCGGGTTCATCATAGGTGCCCCACTCTCATCTCGCGTCAGTATAGACGCAAGGTCGAACCGAAAACCATCAACATGATATTCATACACCCAGTAACGCAGGCTGTCAAGAACCACCGAACGAACCACAGGGTTGTTGCAGTTCATGGTGTTGCCGCAACCGCTGAAATTGTAGTAGTATCCATCCGGCGTCAGCAGATAATAGGTGCGGTTGTCTATGCCGCGATAAGATATCGTAGGTCCGTTCTCATTCCCTTCCGCAGTGTGGTTGAACACCACATCGAGTATGACCTGGATACCATTTTTATGAAAAAGCCTGACCATGTTTTTGAACTCATCGGCCTCCATGCCAAAAGCTGCCGTGGCAGCATAGCCGGCCTTCGGAGCAAAAAAGCACACGGTCGAATATCCCCAGTAGTTATACAGCCTCTTTCCGTCTACGACTCGCGAGTTCTCGAACTCATCAAACTCAAATACAGGCATCAACTCGACACAATTGATACCGAGTTCCTTGAGATACGGTATCTTCTCGGTAAGTCCCGCATACGTCCCCGGATGGCTGACACCACTGCTTTTATGCTTTGTGAACGACCTCACATGCAACTCGTATATAGTCAGATCCTCCGGCTTGATCTCGAGCGGCTTATCTCCCTCCCAAGCGTAGTCCTCGGGTATTATCTGGCCCCTGTGCTGGAAAGGCTTGTCGTAATCAGGCTCCTGTCCCCAGACGGTCCTGCCTGAAACCGATCTCGCATACGGATCCAGAAGGACATTTTGCTTATCAAACCAAAGCCCATGCTCCGGATCATACGGTCCGTCAAATCTAAAGCCGTATTCCGTGGTCTCGATGTTGAGCCCGAACACCATCATCGTGTATACATCGCCTATCCGGAACTCATCAGGGAAAGGTATCTCGATATAAGGCTCTCTCTGTCCGTGATGATAAAGAACCAGCGTGCATCCCGTAGCCTCCTTGGAAAACACGCTGAAGTTAACAAAATTGCCGATATAGGTCGCACCAAACGGGAATACCAGCCCCTTGCGGTATTCCAGATCACCGATCTTGTCTGTAGGAAACAGGTCTATCCTCATATAAGCCTCATATCCCCTTCTTTTACGTATAAATGTGCCGACTGAAACATAACTCTTTTACTGCTGAAAAGTCTGCCATCACTCAAGGTTTGTCACTCAAGTCCCTTAACGTCCTTTGCATGCTCCTCACGACCGTCGATAGTAGCCACATCATAAGGTGTCGACTGATATACATAGTAGTTCAGCCAGTTGCTGTAAAGAAGCTGTCCGGATGAAAACCACCTGACAACAGGTCTTTTGGTCGGGTCATCATCCGGGAAATAGTTCTTTGGTATAATCGGGTTAAGTCCCTTCAACGTATCCCTCTCATACTCCTTTTGGAGCGTTTTGGGATCGTACTCCGGATGCCCCATGATGAAAAACTGCGAGCTGTCTCTGTTTTTGATGATCGCTATACCTGACTCATCCGACACAGCCATCACTTCCAGGTCAGAGACCGCCTCAACTTCCTCCGGACGTATGGAAAAACTCCTGCTCTGCGGCATATAAAATATATCATCAAAGCCACGAAAGAGCGGCGACTTTTTCTTTAAAACAGAGTGCTCATACACTCCTGAGATCTTCTCATCAAGCACAACTCTTTTTATGCCGTAGTGATAGTACAGCGCAGCACACGATCCCCAGCAGCTGTGAAAGGTACAGTGGACATGTGTCTTGGACCACTCCATGATCTCGCAGAGCTCTTTCCAGTAAACCACATCCTCAAATCTGGTCTTCTCCAGGGGTGCGCCGGTGATGATAAGCCCGTCAAATCTGCGATCCTTTACTTCGT
>JAFSTZ010000223.1 GCA_017445525.1 Eubacterium sp. | reverse complement strand
TCATTCTTAACCTTGGCCGTCAGCGTGACGGTTCCCGGATTAACAAACGAAAGATATCCGTTTTGATCTACCTTTGCCACACTCTCCTTGTCAACCGACCAGGCGATCTCACTGGCAGTAGCGTCGTTTGGCTTTACCTCCAGCTCAGTGGACATCCGTTTACCACTGGTATAAAAAGGATATGTATACGCATCCTGCTTGAACTTCAGGCTTTCAACCGCGATCACGACTTCTATATCGAGACGCTTGACTGTACCGTCAAGGACATTTGTAACCATAAGGGTAGTCGTTCCGCCCTCTTTTCCCTCTATCCACGCCCAGTCGTTTCCATCCTGGACATCGATGCCGATAATCTCCTTGTCAGTGGACTGCGACCACATCAGAGGCAGCTCCGCTGTTCCGATATCACCGTTCACTTTTACTCTGACAGGCTCCTGCTGTCCGACATGAAGAGTCAGCTTGGAAGTATGATCCAGATCAAAATCAGACAAGGCATCAATAACCGTGATCTGACAGTAGGCAACACGATAAAGACCGTTACCTATATCCATGGTAGCCGTGATGGTAACACCCGGATATGGCGAAATCTCCTTGGCTGTGATACGACCGTCAAGTCCGTTACCCTCCACAGATACCTTGCCGGGATCCGATGAACTCCAGCTGATAGGTCCGTTGTAGCTTGAACTCTTGGTCACATGCAGAACCTGCTCAGTACCCTTCATCATCTCCAGTGAATCCGAGCTCAGCGTTATTCTGTCTGCAATCGAGAACTTGATCACAAAGTAGTCCGGAACCTTTGTCAGGCCGGTCAGCCTCTGCAACTCTTCCCTGACTGACGTCGACTGACTGACCGTCATCCGGGCAACTATATCAGCCTCTTTTTTTGCCGTTACCACATAGTTCGTTTTATCCAGAGTAGCATATTTCTCATCTACCGGAACACTGTACTGCCCCGGATCATCCTCGTTGGTGTCCATCCAGATCGTAGGCGTGCCAAAAAACTTGGTAAAATCCGACTTTGTTATATTGAAAGCCTCATACAGGTTGTATTTATCATTTATACCCAGTATCTTTTTATCGTCTTTTATATTACTCCGTATGGTAAACGAAACCGTAGCAACATCATACAAAGATTTATCCTCATCATGAGCGGCCTTGGTTCCGGTGATGTACAGATACATGGTATACTTGCCGGCAAGTCCGTTTATCTGCAGTCTGTTGTCAAACACTCCTGTTGCATTTTTAACAGTCAGAGATCCATCAGCCGCCTCCCCGGCTCCAGTCTTCACAACGACCTGCCCTTGCTCATTGATGACCTCCCAGTAGATCTTGTCGTTGAAAAGTCCTGCAGGAGCGTTCTGAAACTTCGTATTGGTATAAATATACCCGCCGTTATCTATTTCGCAACTAAGCGATGTAGTATAGGCGTCCCCGTCATTCTTGGCAACACCGGGCGCACAGTAGACCTTGATGGAGTCCTCCTCGCCTTCACCGGTGCCCCTTGCATACACGGTCGCAACACCGGCACCCATAGCGGAAACCAACCCGGTAGTTCTGTTGACCGTTATTACATCACTATCACTTCCCGTCCATGTAGCCGTACCTCCGAGACCGAGCTGAAGAGTCTTCTGACCGTTTATCTTCAGAAACAGTGCTCTCTTTCCGTCTATCAGGCCAAAATCACTGACCGGCGTATCGATACCGAAAACCACGTCCACTCCACAGTAGGCAACCCTGTAAAACGATCCCGAAGTCTTCTCAACTACGACTCTGACGACTGCTCCCTCACCGTACTTCAACGCTTTAACAGTAGCATCTGTTCTCGAATAACTGTCTATTTTTATATTCTCTGTTCCTGTCATGACATCCCAGGTAACCTTGTAATCACCTGTCTGATAAGCAGCAGCACTGGCATCATCAAGCTTCAGGATAACAGTTTTTGATTTCAGCTTGTAAGGATTCGCATCCGAGTACTCGGTCTTGTCAACCAGTATCTTTATCTCCGGCTCATCCGCTGCCTGCGCCACCTTCGGCACAATCTTAAAAAACACTATCCCGTAGAAAGCGCTTATAAATAAACAAAAAGCCAGCATACAGCTCAAAAGCCGCCTGCCGACGTTTCTCCTTTTATCATTCTTTCTGTCCGTCATCCTTCCCATCGCTCTACCTCACTTATTCCGCTGATGATAAATAAATCGGTCAAACTCAAATCATATATCGGCATATAATCCCTAATCGTAAACAGTGATCACCTACTTACAACTATACTTCGCACCTGTGTCAAAATCTCGCCCCAAACGTGTCAAACATCTTTTGATCTTTCTCTAAAAACAAACACCTTGCTGAAGATGAAATTCAGCAGGATCACGATCACCTGTGTCACCAGCTTGCCGATAAACAACACCACACTGTCCCCCGGGAATATCCACGTCACCGCCTGCACTCCGCCAAGCTCGATCACCAGTGTCACACCTCTTCCCAGAAAAAACTTCGCCATCTCGCCGGCAATCCCCTTGACCCCCGAGACCTGCGACCGAAACACCCAATGTCTGTTCGTCACATAGGCGAAGGTTATCGATGCGATGATGGATATGAGATTCCCTATAAATGTGCCGATCGCAAAACTGCCGATATACCAGCTCTCCCACTTCAGGATATACCAGAAAAATGCGCTCAGAGCCAGATTCAACAGAGTCGTCAATCCACCGAAAAGCAGATAAAGTAGACCCTCCCGGTGTTTCTGATAGAAGCCCTCAAACACCCGAAGACCCGGCAGACTCATCAATCTGTCGAAGATATCTCTGTCATCCATTCGCCTGTGCCCTCTTCGCACGGTAACGCTCCGTGTTGTCAAGAATCTTTTTCCGGATCCTGAGTGACTGCGGAGTTACCTCCAGCAGCTCATCCGTATCTATATAGTCAAGTGCCTGCTCTAAGGACAGCTCCCTTTTAGGCACCAGTCTCAACGCCTCATCAGCTCCCGACGAACGGGTGTTGGTGAGATTCTTCTTCTTGCAGACATTCACCTCTATATCGTCAAACTTTGCGTGCTCTCCCACGACCATGCCGGCATAGACCTTCTCACCCGGTCCGACAAAGAGGGTTCCACGCTCCTGTGCGTTGAAAAGCCCATAAGTGATGGTCTCGCCCGCCTCAAAAGCGATGAGAGATCCGCGGCTACGGTAGGGTATCTCCCCCTTGTACGGGCCGTAACCGGTAAACTCCGTATTTATAACACCGTTTCCTCTGGTATCGGTCATAAACTCACTTCTGTATCCTATCAGTCCCCTTGACGGTATCAGGAACTCCAGTCTCGTAGTCGTGCCGTCGAGCGGGTACATGTTCTGCAGTTCGCCCTTTCTCTGGCTCAGCTTGTCGATGACAGTTCCCGTGCAGTCCTCAGGCACGTCGACAACAGCCTTCTCCATAGGCTCGAGTTTCTCACCCTTACCGGTTGTGTCAGTCTCTCCCGCTTCATCCTGCACAGAATCACCGTCTGTCAGATCGTCCGGGGTTCCGTATTTATACAGAACCTCCGGCTTGCTGACTGCAAACTCGTATCCCTCGCGGCGCATATTCTCTATAAGTACGGATAAATGCAACTCTCCGCGCCCTGATACCTTGAAGCACTCCGTAGTATCCGTATCCTCAACTCTCAGTGAAACGTCCGTATTCAGCATGCGATAGAGTCTGTCGCGCAGGTGTCTTGATGTGACATACTCACCCTCAGTCCCCGCAAGCGGTGAATCATTTACCATGAAGTTCATCGCGATGGTAGGCTCAGATATCTTCTGAAACGGGATCGCAACCGGATTCTCCGGGCCGCAGAGCGTATCTCCTATATGGATATCTGCGATACCCGATATAGCGACAACCTCACCGACGGAAGCCTCGTCTACCTCAACCCTCTTGAGCCCTTCAAACACATAGAGCTTGGATATCTTCACTGACTCATGCTTGTCCGGATCATGGTGGTTTACGATGACAGCCTCCTGACCGACCCTGATGGTGCCGTTGTCCACCTTGCCGATACCGATACGGCCGATGTACTCATTGTAATCTATGGTAGAGATAAGCACCTGAGTATCTGCCTCCGGATCTCCCTCCGGCGCCGGGATGTAGTCAAGTATAGCATCAAAGAGAGGCCGCATATCACCGGCTGCCCCGGTACCCTCCGGAACCTCCGTATATGCCCTGCCCTCCTTCGCCGAAGCATATATGATCGGGCAGTCAAGCTGTGACTCATCAGCCTCGAGGTCTATAAACAGCTCGAGGACCTCATCAACGACCTCCTCGCACCTCGCCTCCGGCCTGTCGATCTTGTTCACGCAGACTACTACGGGGAGTGATAACTCAAGCGCCTTCTTCAAAACAAACTTCGTCTGCGGCATTGCGCCCTCAAACGCATCCACCACGAGCACCACGCCGTTTACCATCTTCAGCACACGCTCCACCTCACCGCCGAAGTCGGCATGTCCAGGGGTGTCGATGATATTTATCTTTACTCCGTTATAGTTGATGGCTGTATTTTTCGAGAGTATGGTTATCCCCCTCTCCCTCTCGATATCATCGGAGTCCATCACCCTCTCAACAACTTCCTCGTTCTCTCTGAAAACTCCACTCTGCTTCAGCAACTCGTCAACCAGCGTCGTCTTGCCGTGATCAACGTGCGCGATGATCGCTATGTTTCTTATGTCTTTCCTAATCATCTTTCTTTCTCCTTGCCCGAGATAGTCACGAGCTGACCGTATACGTCGTAACTATCTCAGCTACTATCTGCTTCATCCTGTCAGTCTCGTCATA